>NZ_JBQXFD010000008.1:0-103723 GCF_052615555.1 Micrococcus sp. EWR3.9.1 | reverse complement strand
CCCCGCACCTTCAGCGTGAAGGTGCGGGGCCGGCGTCGTGCGGGGTCCCTCCCGTTCCGTCAGCGAGGACGGAGGGGGTCGGCGGTCACGGGACCTGGACGGTCACGTCGGTCGTGATGCCCGCGTCCCAGGTGACGAGGCCCTTCCAGGTGCCCGAGGTCAGGCCGGACCAGGAGAGGGTCGCCTCGGTGGCCTTGCCCGAGGTCACGGGCACCGGGTTCGGGGAGACCGTGAGGTTGCCCGCGTCCTCGCGCAGCTTGAGCGTCTCGAGGGTGCCGGTGTCCTTGCCGCCGTTGGCCGCGTACAGGTGGCCGACCACGGTGTAGGCGCCCGGGGCGGGGTCGGCGATCGTCAGCGTCTCGGACTCGTCCGCGGTCGCCCGGGAGAGCTGCTTGCCCTCGGGGGTGATCACGTACAGGTCCCAGTCGGCGCCGGCGGCGCCCGCGTTGATCGAGGCCACCAGGGACTGGGTGCCCTCCGCCACGGTCACCGTGGACACGGCCAGTGCGCTGGACTCGAGCGAGTTGCTCGCGGTGGCGGCGGCCACGGTGGAGTCCACCTTGCCCAGGCCCAGGACCTGCGGGGTCAGCTCACCGGTCACGCCGGGGGTGATCTCCACGTCGGCGGAGCCGGTGGCGCCGGAGCCCTCGACGGCGGAGGTGACGGTCGCGGACTTCGCCTTCACGGTGACCGGGGAGGTCACCTCCGGGACGGCCTTGCCCTTGGCGGTGGTCCAGGACATGGAGCCGTGGGTCCAGGTGTTCACGGCGGCGTCGGTGCGGGTGACGGTCAGCTCGACGTCGGCGGACTGGCCGGCCTTCAGGTCCAGCACGGCCGGGGAGGCGGTCACCTCGAAGCCGGGCACGTTCGCAGAGAACCGCCAGCGGCCGTTCTCCAGGGCGGTCACGGTGCGGGTCACGGTGGCCGAGCCGACGACGTCGGGGATCGCCAGGGACGGGACGTTCACGTCACGGCCGGCGATGTCGCCGCGCAGCAGCGCGTCCCACTGCTCCTTGCCGGAGTCGTAGACCAGGCCCGGACGGGCGGCGGCGGCCGGATCGGCGGAGCCGGCACCCGTGGCGAAGTTGTCCGTGTTCACGGTGCCGTCGGCGTTGTACACGTCGCCGGCGGTGGTCATGAGGGCGGACTTCACGGCCATCGGGGACCAGGCCGGGTACTTGCCGATCAGCAGCGTGGCCATGCCGGCCAGGTTCGGCGAGGCCATGGACGTGCCGGACATCAGGCCGAACGTGTTGCCGTGGTAGTCGGGGTCCAGCGGGGAGACGCCGCCGATCACGTTCACACCGGGGGCGGCGAGGTCGGGCTTCAGGAGCTCCTGGTTCACGGCGTTGGCCGGGCCGCGGGAGGAGAAGCCGGCGATCTGGGGCAGCGGGTCCTCCGGCAGGCCGGTGGTGTCGCCCGGGACGATCGTGGCGGTGAGGTCGGAGGACTTCACCTTCTCGATCACGCCGTTGTCGTTCATGTGCACGGTCGGCACCGCGTGGATGTCCGCGTCCAGCGAGCCGGACGGGGTGTTCACGAGGATCATGCCGACGCCGCCGGCCTCCTCCACCACCTGCGACTTCTCGGTGCGGGCGTTCCCGCCGCGCTCGCAGAGCACGATCTTGCCGGCGGCCTCCTCGGTGAGCCCGCCGGGCAGGCAGAGACGCGCGGCCTCGGCGTCGCCGGCGGCGACCTCGGACGCGTGGATGACCTCGGCCGGGCCCACGCCGGTGCGGGCCGAGGAGGCGCCCCGGAGCTGCGTGCCGTCGGAGAACTGCACGGTGGCGGTGAGCTCGTTGGAGAACGTCTCCGCGGCCACGGTGGTCAGCCACGGGGAGCCGTGGTTCACGGTGTTCGGGCCGGGGCCGGAGTTGCCGCCGGAGGCGGCCACGAAGATGCCGGCCTCGGCGGCGGACTTGAAGGCCATGGCCACCGGGTCCACGATCGAGGTGTTGGAGCCGGAGATCGAGTAGTTCAGCACGTCCACGTTGTTCTCGATGGCCTGCTCGATGGCGGCCACGGAGGCGGAGGTGTAGCAGCCGCCGGTGTTCGGGTCGGTGTCCTCCCAGCAGATCTTGTAGGAGATCAGGTGGGCGGCCGGGGCCACGCCCGCGCCCTCGCCGAAGGAGTCGTCGTCGATGGTCTGCTCCACCCCGGTGTTGCCGAGGATGGTGGTGGCCACGTGGGTGCCGTGGGAGAACACGCCCAGCGGGGAGATGCGCTCCTCCGGGGCCCGCTCGTCCACCGGGACGAAGCGCTCGAAGTCGTCGGAGAAGGCGTAGGCGCCGATCAGCTTGGAGTCGCACGACGACGCCGGGAAGTCCGGGCCGGTCTCGCACTCGGCCGTGGCGGTGGTGCCGTCCGCCTTGAGCACGGCGATCTGGCCGTCCGCGGTGCGGTACGGCACGCCGACCTTGGCCTTGCCCTTGAGCGGCTGGACGGGCTGACCGTCGATGAACGGGTTGTCCGGGTGGATGCCGGAGTCGATGACGCCGACCACCACGCCCTTGCCCGCGTTCTCGGCCTTGCCGTACACGGACTTCCAGGTGCCCTTCTTGCCGGGCAGGCCGAGGAATTCGGTGGAGCTGTAGTCCGGGGCCACCTGCTCGTCCGGCGCGACGCCGAGCACGGCCGGGTCCTTCGCGATCGACTGGGCCTCCTCGGCGGTCAGCTCGGCGACGAACGCGTTCACGGCGCGCTGGAAGGAGATCTCGGCCTTGGCGCCGTGGGCCTTCGCGACCTTCTCCTGCTGGCGCTGGAGCTTGGCCTCGTAGTTCTTCACGCGCGGGTGCGAGGGGTCGAACTTCGCCTTCGGAGCGGCGCCCGGAACGGCGCCGGCCTCGGGGGCGGTCACCGACGGCTGGTCCTTCAGGACCACGAAGTAGCGGCCGTCCTCGAACTGCTGCTGGACCTGCACCTCGCCCTGCGGGCTGGAGACGGTGCTGCCGTCGGGCAGTTCGACGGCGGTGGCCGACACCGCGAGCGCGGGAGCGGCCACGAGGCTCGCGCCGGCGACGGCCGCGGCCAGGGCCCGACGGCGCCGGGCAGGGGTGGGGTTCTGAGGCATTGCCTCCGCCTTTCTCATCAAGGTCCGCCCAGCTCTCACCCGTGGCACGCCGGCGGGGATGACGCCGGGGGACGGGGAGATCGGCGCCCATGTGATGGGCACCACAGCGAGACATGTGCAATCTACCGTCCGGTAGGGCGTTTGACCAGATCTTTGCCAGGCAACGTCCAGGACCGTCGAATTGGGGCCGCCGGAGTGCGCTCCCCGCGTCGGCATCACGTGGGCCCGCTCGCTCATGAGGGGCGCCACGGGGGAGGATGGTGGGGCCATGCCCGAGCCACGCACCGACCCCGCGCCCCCGCCTACCGCCGTCGTCACCCTGCCCGCCGACGTGTGGCGGGCCCACGCGCGGGCACACCGCGAGCGCATCGCCCGACGCACGGACCCGCTGGTGGCCCTGCGGATGCGCGGCCAGAAGCACCCGGTGCAGGACTTCCTCTTCGGCTACTACACGCACTCCCCCGCCGCACTGCAGCGCTGGCACCCCGGGCCGGGGGTCCTCCTCGCGGACGACGACGGCGCCGCGGCCCGCGCCGAGGCGGCCGAGCTGGGCACGACCCCCCGGGGCGAGTGGAAGCACTACCGGCGCGTCGAGGCCGGCGAGGTAGCAGGCGCCGTCGTCGACGGCCGCCCGGTGGGCGGCTGGCTGGTGGACGCGGCGGCGGTGCTGGCCGACCGCGCGTCGGGGGTGGCGTTCACGCGGGACCTGCTCGCGCGCACGGCGGAGCGGGCGCCACGCCTGGGCTGCTTCGGGCTGCACGAGTGGGCGATGGCGTACCGCTCGGACGTGCACGGGGTGCGGCACTCCCAGCTGCCGCTGCGGCTCGGGGCCGGGGGGACGGACGCGGTGGTGGAGGGCTCGCGGATCCGGTGCACGCACTTCGACGCGTTCCGGTTCTTCGCACCCGAGGCGCGCGACCGCAACGAGGGCGACGACGGCGTCCTGCCCACGCGCGCCGGGATGCGGGAGATGGAGCAGCCCGGCTGCCTGCACGCGGGGATGGACCTGTACAAGTGGGCGTACAAGCTGGTGCCGGTGGTCGACTCGGACCTGCTCGCGGACTGCTTCGACCTCGCGTGGGACATCCGCCGGCTGGACATGGAGGCCTCGCCGTACGACCTGACCGGAGTGGACGACCTCGCCGACGGGCGCGGCGGCTACGCGGCCGTGCGGATCGAAGAGCCGGCCGGGCGTGCCGAGTACGCGCGGCGACAGCGCGAGTTCGCCGCGCGGGGCCAGTCGCTGCGGGTGCGGCTGCTGGCGGTGCTGGACGCAGCCGCGGGGGCGGCCCCCGGGACCGGGCCGGACGCCGAGTGGACTTCCAGCGCACGTCCATGATTAGGATGGCCGCTCTACAGGCTGTGAGGCGCATCACTCGCGTCATCCGGTGACCGCCCCGGCCCTCTCCGCACCGAACGACTCGAGGACCTGACGTGACCAGAACCGTTCCAGCTCGCCGCCGCACCACGCTCGCCGCCGCCGTCGCGGCCGTCTCGCTCGCCGTCGCGGCCGCCGCCCCCGCGCTCTCCGCGCCCGGCAACGGCAACGGCAACGGGTCCGCATCGCAGGGTCAGGCCCGCTCCAACGACCTCTCCGCCACGCGGGGCAACAAGGTCAACGACGCCGCCGCGCTCGCGCCGCACCTCGTGGGCCAGACGCTGGACTGGGATGCCTGCGACTTCGGCAGCGAGCGCCTCAACGCCCGGTTCAACGCGATCCCCGGCACCGCGTGCGCCGACGTCACGGTGCCGCGGGACTGGAAGAACCCCGAGGACGGCCACACCATCACCCTGCGCGTGGCCAAGACCGAGACCTCGAAGGGCAACCCGGAGCGCCAGGGCATCGCACTGGTGAACCCCGGCGGCCCGGGCGGCTCCGGCCTGCCCTGGGGCCCCGCCATGGCCGAGCGCGCCCCGGAGCTCGCCGAGCAGTACGACTTCATCGGCTTCGACCCCCGCGGCGTGGGCCAGTCCACCGCCCTGGAGTGCACCTACACGCCGAACCCCGAGCACGACGTGTGGCAGGACACGAAGGCCCAGGTCGACGCGTGCCTCGAGAACGAGCTCACCCCCTACATCACCACCGAGCAGACCGTGTACGACATGGACTTCATCCGCGCCGTCCTGGGCGAGGAGAAGACCTCCTACATCGGCTACTCGTACGGCACCTGGCTGGGCAGCTGGTACCAGCGCGTCTTCCCCCAGCACGCGCACCGGTTCCTGCTGGACTCCGCCGTCGACATCTCCCGCGACGGGCTCCAGACCACCTGGGACCTGCAGCCGCGCTCCCGCGACCGCCAGTTCCAGGACGCGATGCTCCCCTACGTGGCCCGGCACGACGAGATCTTCGGCCTCGGGGACGACCCGATGCAGATCCGGCAGCGCTGGGAGGACGTGGGCGGCACCCGCACCCAGCTCGGCATGATCGTCGCCGGCTCGTTCCTGTTGCCTGCCATGTACGACACGTCCCAGTACCTCGACGCCGGGTCCGTCATCGCCGCCTACATCCGCATCATGGAGTCCGAGGCCGCGGCCACGGACCCCGCGGGGCAGCGCACCCAGATCGAGCGCATCCTGGCCGAGGCCCGTGCGTCGCTGCCGGCCGAGGAGCGCGACTCCTTCGACCGCTTCGCCGCCCGCGGCCTGGAGACCGTGGGCGAGCGCGAGCAGCTCGTCGCCGCCACCCAGGCCGGTGACGCCGTCACCTTCGAGGGCGCGTTCTCGGCGATCCGCTGCCAGGACGGCCAGTGGAACACCTCGCAGGGATACTGGACCTCGTGGGTGGACGACCTCGGCCGCAAGGCCCCGTGGATCGGTGTGCTGATGGGCCCGTCAGAGTGCATGTACTGGCCCGCCCAGACCTCCATGCCCGCCCAGCCCGGCGGCAAGGGCGCCCCGAACACCGTGATCGTGCAGTCCGAGCTGGACGCGGCGACCCCGTACGAGGGCGGCCACCGCGCCGCCGGCGTGCTGCGCAACACGTCCCTCATCTCCGTGGACAACGAGGGCACCCACGGCCTGTTCCCGTACGGCACCGAGTGCGTGGACACGCCCATCCGTGACTACTTCCTGACCGGCGCCCAGCCGGCCGAGAAGTCGCTGTGCGACGCCGTCCCGCTCCCGCTCGAGACCCAGCCGGTCCAGGTGGCCGGGACCCCGACGCACAAGGGCGACATCAAGATCTCGATGCGCACCGACGCCGTGCGCGAGGCCAACCGGATCACCCACGACGCGATCGAGCGTCAGCTGATCGACTCCCGCGCGGTGACCCCGGACGTCGAGGCCTTCCTGGAGGACTGACGGCCCGGGCACCCGGTACCCGGTCCGCCCCGACGGCCCAGCGACTCCCCCGCGGAGACGCCGGGCCGTCGTCATGCCCGGGGAGGCCCTGCACCGCGGGTTGGGTTATCGCGGGTGCCGCCGCCAAACACCCCCGACAACTCGACCCGCGATGGGCAGCCGGAGGGGTGGCGTCGACGCCGAGGCCGATAGCCTCGCGCCATGATCCTGCACATCACCCTCCCGGAGGACTGGGCCGCCGCGCGTCGCACCGGCCGCTACACGGCATCGACGCGCGGCGCCTCGATCGACGACGTCGGCTTCCTCCACGCCTCCGACGACGCCGCCCAGGTAGGAGTCGTCGGCGCGGCGATCTACCCGGACCGGCCGGACGCGTTCGTCTGCGGCCTGGACGAGGACGAACTGGCGGGGGCCGGCCTGCGGGTGCGGCGCGAGCCGGGAGACCCCTCCGATCCCCACTCGGCCGAGTTCCCGCACGTCTATCCGGACGAGGCCGTCTCCGGGCACATCCCGTGCTCGATGCTCACCCCCGTGACCGACCCACGGGCGGACGCCCGCGTGCACCGCGAAGACTCGGCCGAGGCCGCCGCGCTGCTCGACGCCGGGTGGAGCGTGCGCTCCCGCTCCTGGGGCGCGCGCCTCCACCTCGACGACGACGCCGACCTGGCGCCCTACCGTGGCCACGTCGCGGCGGCCGAAGCGCGGGGAATCGAGGTGCGGAGACTGACCGCCGTCGACCTGCCTGCCCTGCGCGCCCTCGACGAGGAAGCGGCTCCCCGGTTCCCACACACCGACGGCTCCCGTCACGAGCCGCTGCCGGACGACCTTGAGGCTCGACTGTCCACCCCAGCGGGGCTTGCCGTGGGGGCCTTCGAGGGAGGAGTGCTCATCGGATTCACCCTGACGTTCCGCTCCCCTGACCGGTGGGAGGTCGACCGCACCGCGGTCGCGTCCAAGCACGAGAACCGTGGCGTGGCGAAGGCCGTCAAGGCGGCGACCCTCCTGGCGACCCATGCCCGCGGTGGGCGCCAGTGGGGCACCGGCGGCGCCGAGGCCAACGCGGCGTCCCTGCGGATGAACACGGCCCTCGGGTTCCGTCTCGAACCGGCCTGGCTCGGGCTGACCCCGCCCATGACGTGGGAGGGGTTCGTGCAGGCCCCGGAGTCAAGCTCCCTTAACGACAAGGACACTTGACTGTCACGCTTGCTTCACAACGTCCGGTCGGACGCCCCCCAGGGCCTCCGAGGCGGGCCGGGCCACCGGCCCAGGGCATCGACCACAGGAGGGCCCCATGACCGCGAACCACTCCCGCCACACCGCCGCCGCAGCGGACAGGCAGGGCGCCGCGGCGGAGCACGCCGGCACCGCCACCACCGACCCGCGCCGGGACACCCGCTCCCGCTGGGGCCGCTCCTCCCGTCTGGGCGGCGGATCCGGGCGACTGATCCTCGTCAGCCTCGTGGCCGGCGTCGTCATCGCCCTGCTGATCGGGGCCGCGGCCTACGGTCTGGCCTCGAGCCAGGGCGACGCCGATCCCCGCTTCCCGGCGGTCATGGGCGCGGTCATGGCGGCGTCGGCGCTCCCGGCCGGCGCAGCCCTTGCCTGGCTGTTCCTCGTGGACCGCACCACCCTGCGCGGCGCCGTCCGGGACACCGAGGAGACCATCGAGGGCCGGTGGCTCGAGAGGGCGCAGTCCGGCGCGTTCGGCGACCTGCTCGTGGTGCTGGGGCTGGGCACGTTCGTCGTCGCCCTGGCGGGGTGGCAGCTCAGCCTCCCCCTCGTGGGCGCCGGGCTGCTCCTCGTCGCGGGCGCCTCGGTGGCCGTCCGCTACGCGCTCCAGAAGCGCCGGGGCTGAGCCGTGGAGAACACCATCCCCGACGAGCGTGCCCGCCTCGGCTGGTCGCAGCAGCGGCTCGCCGACGAGCTCGGCGTCTCCCGGCAGACCGTCATCTCCCTCGAGAAGGGCCGCTACGACCCCTCGCTCCCCCTCGCCTTCCGCCTCGCGGCCGTGTTCGGGCGGCGGATCGAGGACCTGTTCACCCCGGACGGCAACGCGGGTTGAGTTGTCGCGGGTCCGGGCGCCCAGCACCCGTGACAAGTCAACCCGCGTTGAGCCCGGGGCGGCGTGGGGCGTGAGAGGCTGGGGCCATGGATCGAGAGCTGCGCACCCCTCCGGAGCTGGAGGGCGTGGACTGGCACGACGACGCCCCGCGTCGCCCCCGCCCGATCGTCACCCTGGTGGCGTGGATCGCCATCCTGGGCCTGGTCCTCAGCGTGGGCGCCGGGATCTTCTCCGCCTTCTGACGCGGCACCGCCGGCCGCCGTCCGACGCGCCGCTCCGGCCTCAGCGCACGTCGCCGTCCACGTAGCGCCAGATCCCGTCCTCACGGCGGAACCGGCTGACCTCATGGAGTCGGAACCGCCCCTCGGCCCCCGCGCCGACGGCCACGAACTCCACGGTCCCGGCGTCCTGGAACGGCCCGCCGTCCCGCACGTCCAGCACCGCCAGGCGGGTGAACCGCGGCGCCTGTTCCCCCTCGGTCGGCAGCAGCTCGGCCGCGGTGGGCCGGTGCTCGGGAACCCAGGTCGCGGCGAGATAGTCGGCCATCGCCCGCGCCTCTGCCGGCCCGGCCTCGCCCAGCCGCGCGAACGCCGTGTACCGGGAGCGCATGAGCGCCTCGGCGGTGGGCGCGGTCAGGGCGCCGTCCCGGGCGAAACGCGCGTGCAGGCGACCGCAGCACGCCGCGAGCCCGGCTCCGGACCCGCAGGGGCAGGGCTCGGGGCGGGTCACCGGCGCGGGCGTCCGGTCGCGCGACGCCGGGCGGAGCGGGCCTTGATGCGGCGCACTCCCGTCAGCACGACGCCGGCCGCCGCGGCGAGCAGCGCGGGGCCGAGCGGGCTGATCGGCCGGCGTCGGCCGAGCGGGGACATACGGGTCTGCTGAGGTCTCATGCCGCCAGGCTACGCCGGGCCGGCTGCCGCGTGCCGCCCCCATCACACCCACGATCCCGCGTCCGGGCGGCCGAGTAGACTGGGCGGGCAAGCACGCGGAGCGCCCAGGGCCGGGCGTGAGACGGCATCTACACCGTCCTGCTCCGCGGCATCGTCCCGCACCCAGGAGCGTGTTCATGCCCATCATCGTCGTCGACGTCATGCCCAAGCCCGAGATCCTCGATCCGCAGGGCAAGGCGATCAACGGGGCCCTGCCCCGCCTCGGCTTCACCGAGTTCAGCCAGGTCCGCCAGGGCAAGCGCTTCGAGCTCACCGTGGAGGGCAAGGTCACCGACGAGATCCTCGCTCAGGCCCGCACGGCCGCCGAGGAGATGCTGTCCAACCCCGTCATCGAGGACGTCGTGAACGTGGCCGTCCTGGACGAGGCCGAGGGCGCCCGATGACCGAGCTCCCCCTCATCGGCGACTACTCGACGCCGACGACGCCGCTCAGCGGCGCGCGCATCGGCGTCATCACCTTCCCCGGCACCCTGGACGACGTGGACGCGCTGCGCGCCGTCCGCCTCGCCGGCGCCGAGCCCGTCTCCCTGTGGCACGCCGACGCGGACCCGCAGCGGACGCTCGCCGGCGTGGACGCCGTCGTGATCCCGGGCGGCTTCTCCTACGGCGACTACCTGCGCGCCGGCGCGATCGCGCGCTTCGCCCCCATGATGGACGCGGTGGCGACGGCGGCCGGCGGCCCCGAGGGCGAGGCGGACGGCCTGCCGGTGCTCGGCATCTGCAACGGCTTCCAGATCCTCACCGAGTCACACCTGCTGCCGGGCTCGATGATCAAGAACGACCACCTGCACTTCATCTGCCGCGACCAGGAGCTGGTCGTGGAGAGCACGGACACCGTGTGGACCCGCGACTTCGAGCAGGGCCAGACCATCACCGTGCCCCTGAAGAACCAGGACGGCCAGTACGTGGCGGACGAGACGACCCTCGACGCCCTCGAGGCCGAGGGCCGCGTGGTGTTCCGCTATCAGGGCTGGAACCCGAACGGCTCGCGCCGGGACATCGCGGGCATCGCGAACCCGGCCGGCAACGTCGTCGGTCTGATGCCGCACCCGGAGCACGCCGTGGAGACGGGCTTCGGCCCGGACACCGCCGCCGGCCCCCGCTCCGGCGTGGACGGCCTCGGCTTCTTCACCTCCGTCCTGACCACCCTCGCCAGCCGTGGAGGCCATGCATGAGCCAGCAGTTCAACATCGAGACGGTCGCGGACGCCCAGGCGACGCCGGACGTCGAGCAGCCCTGGGCCGAGCTGGGCCTGAAGGAGAACGAGTACGCCGAGATCAAGAAGATCCTCGGCCGCCGCCCCACCGCGGCCGAGCTGGCCATGTACTCGGTCATGTGGTCCGAGCACTGCTCGTACAAGTCCTCTAAGGTGCACCTGCGCCAGTTCGGCGAGAAGCTCACCGACGAGATGAAGCAGCACATGATGGTGGGCATCGGCGAGAACGCCGGCGTGACCGACCTCGGTGACGGCTGGGCCGTGACGTTCAAGGTCGAGTCCCACAACTCGCCCTCCTACGTGGAGCCCTACCAGGGCGCGGCCACGGGCATCGGCGGCATCGTGCGCGACATCATCTCCATGGGTGCCCGCCCGGTGGCCGTGATGGACCCGCTGCGCTTCGGCGCGATCGACCACCCGGACACCGCCCGCGTGTTCCACGGCGTGGTGGCCGGCATCGGCGGCTACGGCAACTCCCTGGGCCTGCCGAACATCGGCGGCGAGACCCGCTTCGACCCGATCTACCAGGGCAACCCGCTCGTCAACGCCCTCGCCGTGGGCGTGCTCAAGCACGAGGACCTGCGTCTGGCCAACGCCTCCGGCGTGGGCAACAAGGTAGTTCTGTTCGGCGCCCGCACCGGCGGTGACGGGATCGGCGGCGCCTCCGTGCTGGCCTCCGAGTCCTTCGACGGCGACGGCAAGCCCGCCAAGCGCCCCTCGGTGCAGGTCGGCGACCCCTTCTCCGAGAAGGTGCTCATCGAGTGCTGCCTCGAGCTGTTCCGCGACTCCCTCGTCGAGGGCATCCAGGACCTCGGCGCCGCCGGCATCTCCTGCGCCACCTCCGAGCTCGCCTCCAACGGCGAGGGCGGCATGCGCGTGGAGCTGACCGACGTGCTGCTGCGCGACTCCACGCTGACCCCGGGCGAGATCCTCATGTCCGAGTCGCAGGAGCGCATGATGGCCGTGGTGACGCCGGAGAACGTCGCCGCGTTCGAGGCCGTCATGGCAAAGTGGGACGTCGAGTACTCCTGGCTGGGCGAGGTCACCGGCGACGGCCGCCTGATCATCACCTGGGACGGCGAGGTCATCGTCGACGTGGACCCGCGCACCGTGGCCCACGACGGCCCGGTCTACGAGCGCCCGTACGCGCGTCCGGCCTGGCAGGACGAGCTCCAGGCGGACACGTTCCGCTCCTCCGAGGCCGGTCAGGACCTGCCCGCCACGGGCGAGGAGCTGCGCGCCGCCGTCGTGGAGCTGATGAGCTCCCCGAACCTGGCGGACACCTCTTGGATCACCCGCCAGTACGACCGCTACGTCCGCGGCAACACCGCCCTGGCGGCCCCGGACGACGCGGGTGTGGTGCGCGTGGACGAGGAGACCGGCATAGGCGTGGCCCTGGCCACGGACTGCAACGACCGGTTCACCTACCTGGACCCGTACACGGGCGCGCAGGCCTCCCTGGCCGAGGCGTACCGCAACGTCACCACCGCCGGGGCCGTGCCCCTGGCCGTCTCCGACTGCCTGAACTTCGGCTCCCCCGAGGACCCGGACGTGATGTGGCAGTTCGCGGAGGCCGTGCGCGGCCTGGCGGACGGCTGCCAGACCCTCGGCATCCCGGTGACCGGCGGCAACGTGTCCCTGTACAACCAGACGGGCAGCACCCCGATCCACCCCACCCCCACGGTGGCGGTGCTCGGCCAGCTCGACGACGTCCTGCGCCGCACCCCGTCCGGCTTCGCCCCGGACGCGGACGGCCAGGCGATCTACCTGCTGGGCGAGACCGCGGACGAGCTGGACGGCTCCGAGTTCGCGCGCCTGCGCGGCCACCTCGGCGGCCTGCCCCCGAAGGTCGACCTGAAGAAGGAGCGCCTGCTCGGCGAGCTGCTGGTCAACATGTCCCGGGACGGCATGATCGACGCCGCCCACGACGTCTCCGGCGGCGGCCTCGCGGCCACCCTGTCCGAGATGGTGCTGCGCTTCGGCGTGGGCGCCCGCGTGGTGCTGGACGAGGTGCTGCGCCGCGCCGGCGTGGACCTGTTCACCGCACTGTTCTCCGAGACGCAGGCGCGCGCCGTCGTGGCCGTGCCCCGCACCGAGGAGGTCCGGTTCACGGACATGACCACGGCCCGCGGCTACGCGGCCGTGCGCATCGGCGTGGTGGACGCCGACTCCGCGGCCCTCGAGGTCCAGGACGCCTTCACCCTGCCGATCGCGGAGCTGCGCGAGGCCTGGGAGGCCACCCTGCCGAAGCACTTCGGCTGACCCCGTGGGCCCACGGGCCCCGGCACGACGACGGCCGCTCACCTCCGGGGTGGGCGGCCGTCGTCGTGGGGCGGGACGGCGGGGACGAACGCCGCCGACCCTCGCACGGCCGTGCGCCTCAGTCGTTGACGCGGCGGGCTCCGATGACCAGAGTGATCCCAGGACAGCGCGCCAGCGCGCCGCCCGGCCCGTCCAAGAGGGTCGGCGCGGTCCCGACACATGAAGGAGACCACCCATGCGCCTCATCACCCTGGGCCTCGGCGCCGCACTCGGCTACCTGCTCGGCTCCGCCGAGGGCCGCAAGAACCTCGAGAAGATGACCCAGAACGCCCAGAAGCTCTGGAACGACCCCAAGACCCAGGAGAAGGTCGGCCAGGTCCAGGAGACCGCCCAGCAGAAGTTCGCTGAGGTGAAGAAGTCCGATCCGGTGCAGAAGGCCACGACGAAGGTGGAGGATGCCATGCAGGGCAACGACAAGAAGAACGACGTCCGCGACGACCGCGTGACCGAGTCCAACAACGACAACATCACCTCGGCGGCCCGCCACGGTGCCGAGCCGGACACCATCTCGGACCCGTCCACCCCGCTGGGTGACGAGGGTCCGCTGACGCGCTGACCCGCGCAGACACGGCGGCCCGCCTCCCCGAGGGGAGGCGGGCCGCCGCCGCCGTGGGCCGGGTCAGCCGTCCTGCTTCAGGACCTCGTCGGCCGGCGGGGCCTGCACCGGATCCACCCCGCCCATCTCGGAGAGGGTCACCACGGCCTTCGTGCCGGCGGACTCGGTCTCCACGGTGAGCAGGCGGCCGTCCTCCTTGGACACCGTGAACGCGGTCAGCTCCACGCCCTCCTGCGGGCCCGAGACGGGCTCGTCCAGCACGTAGCGGATCGCATCCTGACCGCTGCGGCGGATGCCGTCCGCGTCCGCCTCGACGTCGTCCAGGCCGCCCGACTCCGGCAGGGAGCCCAGCAGGGAGCTCACCATCGCGCCCATGCCGGTGGCGCTGGGATCGCCCTCGTACGGGGTGGCGGTCCAGCGCTCCGCATAGGCGGGATGGTCCTCACCGCTCGCGCCGACGCGCTCCACCGTGAACCGGGAGTACGCGGTGCCGTCCACGATCCGGGACTCGTCCCGGGTGATCAGACCGTCGTCCTTGTACACGGACACGTACCGCATGGACGAGCCGTCCACGGGACCGGAGATGTCCACCGCGTCCGGGACCGCGCGGCCGTTGCTCGGGGCCTCGGACCGCAGCTCGGTGACCATGCGGACGGAGTCGGCCTCCTCGAGCTGGGTGCGGGCGCGGTCCCAGGCGCCGGGGGCGTCGTCGCCCGAGGCGCAGCCGGTCAGCAGCAGGGCGGCCGCCCCGAGGGCGGCGAGGGACAGGCCGCGGCGGGTGCGGCGGGTCTGGGTCTGGCGCTGCCTCACTCGGCCACCTCCTCCGGCGCCTCGGCCGGCTCGATCTGGTTCCAGTCGCTCAGGGCGTACTGCTGGGTGGCCCGGCCGTCGTCGACAGTGAGCGCGACCAGCTCGCCGTCGTCGTCCACCGTGAAGGAGTGCACCCGGGTGGCGTCGCCCTCGACCATTGCGGCGTCGGCGACCTCCTCGGGCACGGCGTAGCGGTAGGCCGTGCCGTCGTCCCAGTCGACCTCCTCGGCGCGCACCTCGGCGCCGTCGAGGGCGTCCGCCGCGGGGAAGCCCACCTGGTCGAGGAGGGCCTTCAGGGGCGGCTCCTGCCCCTCACCGGCCGGGACACGGCGCCACTGCGGGTCGGAGTACATCACCTGGACGTCGTCCGGGACGTCGGAGCCGTCCACGTCGACCCGGACGAACACATCCTCGCCGACCTGGCGGGACTCCATGGTGATGTGTGAGTCCCGGCCGACCTGCATGACGCCCTTCGACTCGGCGTCGCCGCCGTCGAGCCGGCCGGCGATGTCCCAGCGGACCGAGTGCGGGCCCTGACGGCCGGTGGTGTAGGCGGTCTCGAGTCGGACGGTCTCGGCCTCGTCCAACTGGGTGCGGGCCTGATGCCAGGCCTCCCCCGCCGACTGCGGCTCGGATGCGCACCCGGCCAAGGCCAGGGCGCCCACGACGCCGAGCCCGGCCGCGCGGACGGCACGTCTGCGCTGCATGTTCTCCTCCTGGGGCTGCTGCCGGCCGAGGCAGGGCGCCGCGGCCATTGGCGTCACCCTACCGGCGGCGCAGGGCGAAGGATGCGCCGTGGTGGTTCTGCGGCAGGTGGTCGCCGCGGCCGAAGAGCTTGTGGCGCAGCGTGCCGTCCGTGTACGCGGTCTTGTAGCGGCCGAGCTTCTGCAGCGCCGGCACCACGAACTCCACGACGTCCTCGAAGGCGCCCGGGGTGATGTGGTAGGCGAGGTTGAAGCCGTCCACGTCGGTCTCGTCGGCCCACTCGACGAGCTGACGGGCCGCGGACTCGCCGCCGCCCACGATCACGGGGCCGAAGCCGCCGATGCCCACCCATTCGGCGAGCTTGCGCACGGTCCACTCCTCATCCGTGCCGGAGGCCTTCTGGAAGGTCTCCACGGCGGACTGGATGGCGTTCGACTTCACGTCCCCGATCGGCTCGTCCAGGTCGTACTGGGACAGGTCGATGCCCATCCAGCCGGACATGAGCACGAGGCCGCCCAGCGGGTCCACGTACTGCGCCAGGTCGTCGTACTTGGCCCGCGCGTCCTCGTCGGTGGCCCCGGTGACGATCGTCTGCATCGCGAAGATCTTCACGTCGTACGGGTCACGGCCGGCGTCCACCAGGGCCTGGCGGATCTTCTTCACGGTGGCGGCCGCCAGCTCCTTCGTGGGGGAGTTGATGAACACGGCCTCGGCGTGCTTGCCGGCGAAGGCGCGGCCGCGCGTCGAGGCGCCGGCCTGGTAGATCACGGGGGTGCGCTGCACGGACGGCTCGGTGACGGCGTGGCCGGGCACGGTGAAGTACCGGCCCTCGTGGGCGATGTCGTGGACCTTGGCCGGGTCCGCGAACACGCCGGACTCCTTGTCGTAGACGACGGCGTCGTCCTCCCACGAGCCCTCGAGGAGCTTGTAGACGACGTCGAGGTACTCGTCGGCGTGCTCGTAGCGCTCGTCGTGCTCCATCTGGTCGTCCTGGCCCATGTTCTGGGCGGCGGAGGGCAGGTAGCCGGTGACCACGTTCCAGCCCACGCGGCCGCCCGTGAGGTGGTCGAGCGTGGCGAGGCGGCGGGCGAACGGGTAGGGGTGCTCGTAGGCGGTGCCGGCGGTGACGCCGAAGCCGAGGTGCTCGGTGACCGCGGCCATCGCGGAGACGAGCAGGAACGGGTCGTTCACGGGGGTCTGCGCGCCGGTCCTGATGGCGGCCTCGGAGGTGCCGCCGTACACGGAGTACGGGCCGAGGACGTCGGCGATGAACAGGCCGTCGAACAGGCCCTTCTCCAGCGTCTGCGCCAGGTGCGTCCAGTAGCCCAGGGTGTTGTAGTCCCGGGCGTGGTCGTCGGGGTGACGCCAGAGACCCGGGGACTGGTGGGCGACGCAGTTCATGTCGAATGCGTTGAAGAGGATCGCGCGGTGCTCGTCCGGGCGGGTGGGTGCTCCGGCCCCGGCGTTCTCGGCGGTGCTCATGGGTCTCCTTTCCAGGGCCGCCCGGTCGCAGGGGCGCGGCCGGGCGAGCGACGGTTCCGCACCATGCAACGCTGACGCGGCCGGCGGTGGAAGCCGGTCCGGCCCAGGGGTTCATGACGGCCCCGCCGGGCCCGGCCACGCGTCCGGCGCCCGGTTCGTGACATGCCCCGACCATGACGGAGGACACGTCCGCGGGCGGCGGCCCTGTTGCGGCCCAGTGGCACCCCAGCGCTGAGCCAGAGAAATCTGCTGCCTCCACCCTGCAGAGACGACCGAAACGTCTGGCTCGGCGCTGGGCTCGGGCCGTGACCGCCGGCCGGCCCGGGCCCGGCGGCGCCCCCGGTGTGACGCCCGTGTGACCCCCCCCCCCCCGGCGCCGGCGGCGGGGCAGACTCGCAGCCGACCGGGCCCGCGGTGGTCTACTGGCATCCGTATCCGTCCGGCGCCGACACCGACGACGAAGCGACGATGGGAGCCCTCCATGAGCGTGCACGCGCCTTCCCGTGCCACCGCCTCCACCCCGGCCCGGGACGAGGACCGTCACAGCCTCGACGTCGTCTTCCGCGGCGTCGGGCGCACGTTCCCCACCGCGGACGGACCACGCGTCGTCCTGCGCGACGTGGACCTGACCGTGGCGCCCGGCGAGGTGCTCGCCGTGATCGGCGCCTCCGGCTGCGGCAAGTCCACGCTGCTGCGCGCCGTGGCCGGCCTGGACCCGGACTTCGACGGAGAGCTGCTGATCGACGGCTCGCCCGTGCGCCCCTACGACGAGCGCACCGCCGTCGGCTTCCAGGAGCCGCGCCTGCTGCCCTGGCGCACCCTGCGCCGCAACGTGGAACTCGGCCTGCCCCGGGGGCTGGACCGCGCCGCGGGCCGGGCCCGCGTGCAGGAGCTGCTCGAGCTCGTGGGCCTCGCGCCCTTCGCGGAGCACCGCCCCCGGGAGGTCTCCGGCGGGATGGCCCAGCGGGCCTCGCTCGCCCGTGCCCTGGCGCGCCGCCCCGGCGTGCTGCTGCTCGACGAGCCCTTCGGCGCCCTCGACGCCCTGACCCGCCTGAAGATGCAGGACCTGCTGCTGGACGTGCACGCCGCCACCGGCACCACCGTCCTGCTCATCACCCATGACGTGGAGGAGGCCCTGCAGCTCGCCGACCGCGTGCTGCTGCTCGCCCGTGACGTCCCCGCGCCCGACGGCGCGGCCCGCCCCGGAGCGACCGTGGGGCGGATCGTGGACGTGCCGGGGGCCCGTCCCCGCGACCGCGCGGACGTCCGCCTGGCCCGGCTGCGCGCCGAGCTCCTCGAGGGCCTCGGCGTCGAGAGCCACGCCCGATGAGCGGCGCCGGCACCGCACGCCTGACCCGCCGCACGGCGCTCGGCCTGCTGGCCGCGTCCCTGCCCCTGGGCCTGAGCGGATGCGTCCTGCAGGGTGAGGCGGGGGCCGGCCCGGTGAATGACCGGGACACGCTGAGCATCGACTACGCCACCTACAACCCGCTCTCCCTCGTGATCCGCCACCAGGGATGGCTGGAGGAGACGCTCGCGCCCCGCGGCGTCCGGGTGAACTGGGTGTTCTCCGCCGGCTCCAACAAGGCCAACGAACTCCTGCGCTCGAACTCCGTGGACATCGGGTCGACGGCCGGCTCGGCCGCGCTGCTGAACCGGGCCAACGGAGCGCCCACGCGCATCGTGGGCATCGCCTCCCGACCGGAGTGGTCCGCGCTCATGGTCCCGCCCGGCTCGGACATCACGGACGTCGCCCAGCTCGCGGGCCGCACGGTGGCCGCCACGCGGGGGACGGACCCGTACTTCTTCGCCGTGCAGGCGCTCCAGGCCGCCGGGGTGGACCCGGCCGACGTCGAGATCCAGAACCTGCAGCACGCCGACGGCCGCGCCGCCCTGGCCGGCGGATCGGTGGCCGCGTGGTCCGGGCTCGACCCGATCATGGCCAAGGCCGAAGCCGAGGGCGCCCGCTTCCTGTACCGGGACCTCGCCCTGAACACGTTCTCCGTCCTCAACGCCACGGAGTCCTTCCTCGAGGAGGACCCGGAGACGGCCCAGACCGTCCTCGACACGTACGAACGCGCCCGCGCCTGGGCGCTCGAGCACCCGGACGAGACCGTCGGGATCCTGGCCGAGGCCGCGAAGATCTCTCCCGACGTCGCCCGCACCGTGATCCTCGAACGCACCAATGCGGACGTCAGCCCCGTGCCGGGCCAGGAGCTGCTCGACGCCCTGACGGGGGTCGGACGGATCCTGGTCGACACCGGGTCCGTCGACTACCAGCACCAGGTGGACGCCGCGCTGGCGAGCATCCTGGACACCCGTTTCGCCGAGGAGGCCATCCGATGAGCACCGCCCTGACCACCCCCGCCGCGACGACGGGCCCCGAGGCGCGCGAGCGGTCGGGTCACGACGACGGCGACACAGGGGCGCGCCGACGGCAGCGGCCCCGGGTGCTGGACCGGCCCGGCGCCCGGGCGGTGGTGGGGCTGGCCGCGCCCGCTGTCCTCCTGGTGCTGTGGTGGGCGGTGACGGCCGCCGGGCTGCTCTCCGCGGTGCAGCTGCCCTCCCCCGGCGCGGTGCTGAGCGCCGGCGTCAACCTGCTGGAGCGGGGCGACCTGTGGCTGCACGTGGGGATCTCCACCCAGCGCGTGCTGCTGGGCTTCCTGCTCGGCGCCGCACTCGGGCTGGCCGTGGGGTCCGCGCTCGGGCTGTCCCGGTGGGCGGACGCGCTGTTCGCCCCGCTGATCGGGGCGCTGCGCGCGGTGCCCTCGCTGGCCTGGGTGCCGCTGCTGATCCTGTGGATGCAGATCGGCGAGGAGTCCAAGGTCACCCTCATCGCGATCGGCGCGTTCTTCCCGGTGTTCACCACCGTCTACGCCGCCCTGCGCCATGTGGACCCGCACCTGGTGGAGGCCGGTCGGGCCTTCGGCTACCACGGGCTGTCCCTGCTGCGGACGGTGCAGCTGCCCGCCGTGGTGCCGGCCGTGTTCTCCGGCCTGCGGCTGGCCCTGGCCCAGGCCTGGCTGTTCCTGGTGGCCGCGGAGCTGATCGCCTCCTCGATGGGCCTGGGCTTCCTGCTCACCGACTCGCAGAACAACGGACGCACGGACCGCCTGATCCTGGCGATCATCCTGCTCGCCGTGCTCGGCAAGCTCACCGACTGGCTGCTCGGCCTGCTGGAGCGCCGGGCCCTGCGCCGCTGGGCCTGAGCCCGGCACGTCCGGCCGCCCGGTCGTCGGGTCAGTCCCCCTCGGGGACCTCGCCGGCCGACGTGTAGGCGGTCGGCGGGGTGCCGTTCACGAGCCAGTCGCCGGCCATGCGCACCTTGAACGCCGCCGGGTCGTGGGTGGCGAGGGTGCGGGCGTTGCGCCAGTGCCGGTCGAGCCGCAGCGTGGCCGACGTCGCCGACGCGCCGAGCGTGTCGAAGATGCGGGTGCACACCTCGAGGACGGCCTCCGGCACCACGGCCTGGGCCCGGTACGCGGCCGCCATCGCCTCGGCGGACGCCGCCACGACGTCGGCCTCCGCCGGGCCGGCCCCGTCGGCGCCGTCCTGCCCCTCGTCGAGCAGCCGCCCGATCTCGCGCACCATCAGCTCGGCCGCGGCCTGCCGCCCGGCCAGCTGCCCCATGATCTCGAGGAGCTGGGGGTCGTCCTTGGGCAGCGCGGCCGTGCCGGTGTTGAAGGTGCGGCGCCGCTGCCGCAGCAGCTGCGTGCCCTCCGTGAGCGCCGCCCGGCCGATCCCGGCCTGCAGCGCCAGCAGGGTCGCCTCCATGAGCACGGGCACGGGCCCGTCCTGCCGCGGCACCTCGAGCAGCTCCTCGGCCGCGGCGTCGTCGAGCACCACGGACCCGGTGGCGGTCAGGCGCTGGCCGAAGCCGTCCCAGTCGTCCTTGATGCCCACGCGCGGCTGACGCACGCGCACGACGGCGACGGCCCGGTCCGGCTCGCGGACCGCGCCCCCGGCCCGCTTGGAGTTCCGGCGGGAGACGAGGTCCGCCCCCTCGATGCCCACGGTCGCGGCGGTCCACGTGGCGAAGGCCGAGCCGGTCGCGTAGTACTTCTGCCCCCGCACGACCCAGGTGCCGCCCTCGTCCCGGCTGGCCAGGGTGGCGGCACGGCCCGGCGCGGCCCCGCCGGCGCGTTCGGCCAGGGCGGAGCCGGCCCAGTCCCCGTCGACGATGTGCCGCAGCCACCGCTCCCGACGGGCGGGCGCCTGGTCCATGGCCGTGGCGATGAACACGAGGTGGGAGCGCCAGACGTGCGCGGTGTTCACGTCCCGGGCGGCCAGGTCCATGAGCAGGCGCAGCACGGTCTCGCTGCCGCCGCCCTCGCCGCCCGCGTCCTCGGGGACACCGACCTTGCCGAACCCGGCGGCCTGCAGCTCCCCGAGGGCGGCGAACGGCAGGTGCCGGCCCGCCTCGCGGGCCCGCTCGCCGTGGGCGACGGAGTCGAAGGCGTCGGCGTACCGGGCGGCGAGGGTGGCGTAGGTGGTCATGGCCCTACTCTGACACGCGCGGGCGGGCCGGCGGCCGGGGCGACCCGGCCGTGGGACGGGATCCACACCGGCCGCCGTCGCCCTGGCCCGCGCCGGGCGCCCGCGGGGGTCCGGCGGGCCGAGCATGACCGCCGGTGACGACGGCGGGCGGGGCGCCGTCGTCGTCGTCCCTAGCCTGGTCGGACCCGCCGACCAGGAGGACCGCCGCCCATGACGCCCACCGAGGACCCCGCCCGCCCCGACCCGGCCGAGGAGGGCGCCTCCGGGGCCGTCCGCGGACCGAACGACGGCGTGCCCGCCGCGGCCCTCGCCACGCTGCCCGGCCCCCTCCCGCAGGCGCTCGTCGACGCCGCCGACCCGGACGTCCACCCCGGCCGCCCGGCGGACCGGCTGCACGGCGGGCGCGGCGACGGCCGCCCGGTGGCCGAGTCGGACCGGCTCGCGTTCTGGGAGGCGGCCGGCCGACGTCTGAGCTGGGAGCGGCCCTTCACCCGGACGCGCTCCCTCACCGCCCCGGACCCGGCCGCCGAGCGCGGCCCGGAGATCCGCTGGTACGAGGACGGCACCCTGAACGTGGCCGTGAACTGCGTGGACCGGCACGTGGCGGCGGGGCGCGGGGAGAAGGTCGCCCTGTACTTCGAGGGCGAGCCCGGCGACCGCCGCGCCGTCACCTACGCACAGCTGCAGCGCGAGGTCGCCCAGGCCGCGAACGCCCTCGAGGAGCTGGGCATCGAGGCGGGCGACCGCGTCGTCGTGTACCTGCCCGTGCTCGTCGAGACGATCGTCATCACGCTGGCGTGCGCGCGGATCGGCGCCGTGCACTCGCTCGTGTTCGGTGGGTTCTCGGCGGAGGCGCTGCGGTTCCGCGTCGAGGACACGGGCGCCAAGCTGCTCGTCACCACCGACGGCCAGTTCCGCCGCGGTGCCGCCGTCCCCGTGAAGGCCAACGCGGACGAGGCCGTGTCCGGGGACAACGCGATCGAGCACGTCCTCGTCCTGGACCGCACGGGCCACCGGGACATCCCGTGGACCGAGGGCCGGGACCTGTGGTGGCACGACGTCGTGGACCGCCAGCCGGACACCCACACCCCGCGCGCCTTCGACGCGGAGCACCCGCTGTTCATCATGTACACCTCCGGCACCACGGGACAGCCCAAGGGGCTCGTGCACACCTCCGGCGGGTACCTCGCCGCGGCCTCGTGGACGCACGACTTCCTGTTCTCCCACCCGGACCCGGCACGGCGCGACGACGACGTCCACTGGTGCACCGCGGACCTGGCCTGGGTCACCGCGCACACCTACGAGATCTACGGTCCGCTCTCGAACGGGGTCACGCAGGTGATCTACGAGGGCGTGCCGAACGCCCCGCACCCGGGCCGGCACTTCGAGGTGATCGAGCGCTACCGGGTGACGAGCTACTACACGGCGCCCACCCTGATCCGCTCGCTCAAGGGCTGGCATCCGGACGGGATCCCGGCGCACGCGGACGGCGGCCCGGACCTGTCCTCGATCCGTCTGATCGGCACCGTGGGCGAGTCCGTGAACCCGGAGGCCTGGACGTGGGCGCGGACCCAGATCGGCCGGGACACCCCGGACCTGCCGATGGTGGACACGTGGTGGCAGTCCGAGACGGGCGCCACCGTGCTCTCCCCGCGCCCCACGGACACGGCCTTCAAGCCGGGCTGCGGCTCCCGGCCCCTGCCGGGGGTGGACGTGGCCGTGGTCGACGACGACGGCGCCCCCACGCCCGAGGGCCTGCAGGGTCGGATCGTGGTCACCCGCACCTCGCCGTCGATGGCCCGGACCGTGTGGCAGAACCCGGCCCGCTACTTCCACTCGTACTGGGAGGACTACGCGGACCAGGGCGAGGCGGGCTGGTTCCTCGCCGGCGACGGCGCCAAGCGGGACGAGGACGGCGACGTCTGGATCCTCGGGCGCGTGGACGACGTCATCAACATCTCCGGGCACCGGCTGAGCACCATCGAGATCGAGTCCGCCCTCGTGGCGCACCCGGAGGTGATCGAGGCGGGGGTGTGCCCCGTGCCGCACGAGACCACCGGGCACGCCGCCGTCGCCTTCGTGGTGGCGCACGAGAGCTGGCTGGCCGGCGATGACGGCCCCGGCGCCTCCGCCGCCGACCGCGCCGAGGAGCTGCGGCGGCACGTGGGGCGGGTGATCGGGCCGGTGGCCAAGCCCGCCGAGGTGGTCTTCGTCCCCGACGTGCCCAAGACCCGTTCGGGCAAGATCATGCGGCGGCTGCTGACGCAGCTGCACCAGGGCACCGCGCTCGGGGACACCACGAGCCTGCAGAACGAGCCGTGCGTCGGGCAGATCGCCGAGGTGCTCCGGGCCGGCCGCCGCGCTCAGGACGCCGGCACCGGCGCCGTCCGCAGCGCCAGCTCGGCCAGCACCTGAGCGGCCCGCGGCACCACGGCGTCGTCGAACACGGCCTGCGGGGAGTGGTTGACCGGGGCCTCGTCCGGGTCCACGCCCTCCGGGACGGCCCCGAGCAGGACGTAGGCGCCGGGCACGCGCTGGAGGACCTCGGAGAAGTCCTCGCTGCCGGGCTCGGGCTCGGGCAGCTCCCGGTAGGCGTCGGCCCCGTAGAGGTCCTCCACGGTTCGGCGGACGAAGGCCACCGCGTCCGCGTCGTTGGCCGTCACCGGGAACGCGCTGTCCGTCCGGACCTGTGCGCTCATGCCGTGCGCCGCGGCGATCCCGTGCACCATGCGCTCCACGGCCGAGAGCAGCCGGGCTCGGGCGGGCGCGGAGAAGGTCCGCAGGGTGAGGGCGAGGGTGGCGCTGTCCGGGATGATGTTGGCCGCCGTGCCGGCGCTCAGGTGCCCGACGGTCGCGACCACCGGGTCGAAGGCGTCGAACTGCCGGGTGACCACGGACTGCAGCGCCAGCACCATCTCGGCGGCCACGGGCACCGGATCCTGGGCGAGGTGCGGCACGGAGCCGTGCCCGCCTCGACCGTGCACCGTCACCACCAGGTCGTCGCAGCCGGCCTGGATCGCCCCCGGGCGGCTGAGCAGGACGCCGCGCGGGTACGTGCCCGAGGAGACATGGATCGCGTAGGCGGCGTCCACCGGCCGCCCGGCCGCCTCCAGCAGTCCCTCCTGGATCATGTGCAGGGCGCCGCCGCCGGTCTCCTCCCCGGGCTGGAACATGGCCACCACGTCCGCGGTGAGCTCCCCACGACGGCGCACTAGCCAGGCCAGCGCGCCGTAGAGGCCGGCGGTGTGCAGGTCGTGGCCGCAGGCGTGCATGGTGCCCGGCACGGAGGGGGCGTACTCCAGCCCGGTCTCCTCCGTGACGGGCAGGGCGTCCATGTCCCCCCGCAGCAGCACGACCGGCCGCCGGGCCCCCTCCGGCAGCGGGGCCCCGCCGCGCAGCACCACGACGACGGAACTCAGCGCCCGGCCCACGCTCGTCTCCAGCGCGGGGCGGCCGGTGGCGGCATCCTCCCCCGCCTCGGCGCGCAGGGCCTCGAGCCGCTCGAGGACGGCGGCCTGGGTGCGGGGCAGGTGCAGGTCCAGCTCCGGATGTCCGTGGAGGAGGCGGCGGAAGGCGATCGCCTCCCGGGCGATGTCCTCCGGCAGGCCCGGGGCGAGGGCGTTCGCGGGCGGGGTGGGGGCGGTGCGGTCCATGAGGACATCATGCCGTGGCGCCCCGCCGGCCCACCCGGATCGCGCAGCGGGTCAGCCGGCCAGCTCCTGCAGCTCGGCCAGGTCGAAGACGTCCTCCGAGGCGGGGGCCTCGGGCGCCTCGACCGCGTTCCACTCGGTGAAGGTGGCATTCGCGTCCACGTCCTCGTCCTCCGAGTTCACGTCCTCGAGACGGTAGAGGGTCGTGCTCTCCGGGTCGATCAGCATCGTCCGGCCGAACTCGTGGTGCTCCTCGGGCAGCGCGTACTTGAGGTACTTCCTGCCCTCGAGCTCCACCTCCTCGGCCTTCAGGTCCTTGCCGTCGAAGGCGTCCGCGGCGGGCATGTCCTCCTCGAGGTCGGACATGATCTCCTGGAGTGAGATGTCCATCTGCGCGGCCTGATCGGCGCTCGTCTTGATCCAGCGGTCGCCCACGAGGGTGGAGAACATGCCCATCTCCGGGGGCAGGTCGTCACCGTCGGCCTTGAGCTTGAAGAACACGTCGGCGTCCCGGCGCAGGACCTCGATGGCCATGGTGGCCGCCCCCATGTCCACGTTCATGGTGCCCCGGAGGTGGGAGTCGTCGGTGGCGCCGGCGAGGTCCACGTTCGCGGACTGGATGGCGTCCGTGCCCAGGGAGGCGGAGGGCGACGCCGAGGCCGACGCGTCGTCCTTGTCCTCCTCCTTGTCGGCGGCGGTGCCCTCCATCTTCAGGCGCAGGCTCTCGGCATCCACGACCTTCTGGCGGACCTCGGGCCAGCTCTCCTCCAGCGTCGGGTCGGAGGCGCAGCCGGTGAGCAGCAGACCGGAGGCGGCGAGCATGCCGACGGCGAGGCGTGCGGGCGTCTTCATGGGGACTCCTTCACAGAGGTGCGGACGTGCCGGCGGCCGGGCACCGCCGGACGATGACCCCTCGACCGTCTCACGTCACCCCTGGCCCGTCAGGCCCTGAGGGGCGGCGAAGCTGCTGCTGTGCCGAACCTGTGCGGGTCAGCCGCCGGTGGCGCCGTCCTCGAAGATCTGCCCCACCGGGGTCTGCTTCTCCGCCTGGAACACATCCTCGGCACGGCCGTAGGCCCAGTACGCGCTCACCGACAGCTGTCGCCGGTCCACGCCGCGCACGTCCGTGAGGTACGCCCGGACGCGCTTGACCTGCTCCCGCTCGCCGTGCACGAACGCGTGCACCCGTCCGTCCCGCCACGCCGCGCCCTCGACGGCGGCGGCGAACCTCGTCGTCTCCGGGGTGAAGGGGCCGCCGCGGTGCAGCCAGCGCACCTCGACGCCGGCCGGCGCGGTCAGGGGCACCTCGTCCCCGGCGTCGGTCACCTCGATCAGCGCGACGCCGGCCGCCGCGGCGTCCGTGGCGGCGAGGTCCTCGAGGGCGGCGGCGATCGCCGGCAGCGCGGCCTCGTCGCCGGCGAGCAGGTGCCAGTCGGCGGTGGGGTCGGGCCGGTAGGCGCCGCCCGGGCCCAGGAACGCGACCTGCTGCCCCACCGGCTCGGACGCCGCCCACGCCCCGGCCAGGCCGCCGTCGTGCCCGGGGGCGGCGCCGTCGCCGTCCGCGCCGTGGACCACGAAGTCGACGTCCATGGTGCGGGCGGCCGCGTCCATGCGGCGCACCGTGTAGGTGCGGCGGACCGGCAGCTGCTCCGGGGCGAGACGCTCGCGGAGGGCGTCCAGGTCGTACGGGGGTTCGAGGCCGAGCGCGGGGTCGGCGAAGAGCAGCTTCACGTACTGGTCCGTGGCGCCCTTCTCCGCCCAGCGGGCGTGGACGGCGTCGAACTGCTCGCCGCCGAGGGTCAGGCGCACGAGGTGCGGGGTGAGCCGGCGGGCGGCCACCACGGTGAGGACGGTCTGGGGCCGGGCCATGCGGGCCTCCTGGGGTCGGGGGCGGGGTCTGCGCGGGCACGCGTCGCCCACCCTCCCACGACGAGGCGGATTAGCGCACGTCAGCGTGACGTTTCCCCGCGGCGTCGGGGTCGGCGGAACCGGGCCCCCCGGTGGTCCTCCGGCAGCAGCGGTCCCGCGCCGGCCGGGGCCGGGGTGGCGCGGCGCGCCCCTAGGCTGAGCCCGTGCGTCTCGTCCTGCTCGTCCTGCTCTCACTGCTGAGCCAGCAGCTCGGCGCGTCCGTGGCGGGCCTGCTGTTCGACGACGTCGGCGCGTCCGCCATGGTCGCCCTGCGCGTGGTGTTCTCCGCGGCCGTGCTGCTGCTCGTCACCCGGCCGAGCCGCGCCGCCCTCGCCGGCCTGGGCCCCCGGGGGTGGGCCGCCGTCGTCGGGCTGGGCGCGGCCATGACCGGCATGAACCTGGCCATCTACGAGGCGTTCGCACGGATCCCGCAGGGCGTGGCCGTGACGTTCGAGGTGCTCGGGCCGCTGGCGCTGTCCGTGGCGGCGCGGCCGTCGTGGCGGTCGGCGGCGTGGGCGGCCCTCGCGCTCGCCGGGATCGGGGTGCTCGGCCGGGAGGGGTTCAGCGCGGGCGGCGGGATCGGCGGGGCGGGACTGGACCCGGTGGGGGTGGCGCTCGCGCTGGCCGCGGCGGCGTGCTGGGCGGCGTACATCCTGCTCTCGCGGCGCGCGGGGACCCATCTGCCGGGGGTGCAGGGGCTGGCCCTGGCGACGGCCGCCGGGTCCCTCGTCGCGCTGCCGGTCGGCGTCGCGACGGCGGGGGCGGCCCTGCTCTCTCCCGTGGTGCTGGGCGTGGGGCTGGCCGTGGCGCTGCTGTCCACGGCGGTGCCGTACGGGATCGACCTGCAGGTGCTGCGCCGCATGCCGACCGCACTGTTCTCCCTGCTGACATGCCTCTCTCCGATCGCGGCGGCGCTGACGGCGTGGGCCGTGCGCGGGCAGGAGCTCACCCCGCTGGACCTGGCGGGGATGCTGCTGGTCATCGCGGCGTGCGCGGCCGCCGTCTGGACGGGCCGGTCACCGGGTGTGGCGGGCGGGGGCCGCGGCTAGCCTGGGTCGATGCCCCACCCGCCCCATCCCGCCCCCGACGACGTCCCCGCCGCCGAGCGCACCGCCCTGCGCCGTGGCCGGCTGCGTCCGTGGCTGCCGTTCCTGCTCGCGGCCGCCCTGTGCCTGGCGCTGCTGGGGTGGGCCCTCGTCGCCCTGCCGGGCCTGCCGGCGCGGGTGCCCACGCACTGGGGCATCGACGGGCGGCCGGATGCGTGGGAGGACACCTCGTTCGGCACGGTGGCGGCGGGGCCGCTGATCGGCCTCGGCATGACGGGTTTCCTGGCGCTGGTCTCCGCGATGGTCACCGCCCTCACCCCCACGGATCCGGGACTGTCCCCGTGGCGGCGCGTGCGCCAGACGGGGGTGCACCGCGGGGTCCAGGAAAGCCTCGGGTGGTCGTGCGTGCTCATCGTGCTGGTGCTGGCCCCGACGACGGCCGAGGTGCTCGCCGCCGGGGCGTGGACGATGCCGTGGTGGCTCCTGCCCCTCACACTGACCGTGCTCATGGTGGGCATCTTCCCGGTACTGCGGGCCGGAACGCAGCGGTGGACGCGCTGGTCGGACCGCGTCGCGGCGGACCTCGAGTACCGGCCCACGGCCGCGGAACGCGCCGAGGACGAGATGTGGACGCCCCTGGGGCTCAAGCGCGACCCCGAGGACCCGGCTGTCTTCCCCGCCAAGCGTCCCGGCTACGGGGTGGGCGCGACGGTCAACCTCGCCACCCCGGTGGGCCGGTGGCTGGTGCGCGGATTCGTGGCCGTGTTCATCGTCGGCCTGCCGCTGGCGATCTGGCTCGGCGCGTACGCGGCACGGTGAGGCGGACCGTGCCCGACGACGACGCCGCCCGCCTGCTCCTGATCGCGGACACCCACATCCCGCGGCGTGCCCGCGCCCTGCCCGCGCAGGTGTGGGCCGGGGTGGCGCGGGCCGACGTCGTGCTCCACGCCGGCGACTGGGTGACCGAGGACGTGCTCGACGACCTCGACGCACGGGCCGCCCGGCTGGTGGGCGTGTGGGGCAACAACGACGGGCCGGGGCTGCGGGCGCGGCTGCCCGAGGTGGCGCGCGTGGAGATCGGCGGGGTGCGGATCGCGATGGTCCACGAGACGGGCCCGGCGGCCGGCCGCGAGCGCCGCATGGCCGCGGCGTTCCCGGACGCGGACGTGCTGGTGTTCGGGCACAGCCACATCCCGTGGGACACCGTGGCCGGCCCGGAGACCGCGAACCCGGGCCTGCGGCTGCTCAACCCCGGCTCCTGCACGGACCGGCGACGGCAGCCGGTGTGCACGCTGATGCGCGCGGTGGTGCGGGGCGGACGGCTCGAGGACGTGGAGCTGGTGTCCGTGGACCGCACGCCGTGACCGACGGGCCGGCCGCTCCCCCCTGCAACGCTGGTTGAGTTATCACGGGTCCAGGCGGCTTGCACCCGTGATAACTCAACCCGCGTCGCGCCGGGGCCGCCGTGTCCGGCGGGTCGGCCGCTCCTGCACAGCCACCACGACGACGGCGGCCCTCCCCAGGGCGCGTCGGTCCGGTCCGTCGCAGGGCCCGGGGGCGGCAGGCTCACCCCATGACCGCGCGCACGCCCCTGCCGTCCACCCTCGCCGCGGGCGCCTTCACGACGGCCGAGCTGCACGCCGCCGGCCTGCCGTGGCGCCGCACCCTCGCGGCAGACCTCGCCCGGATCTGCCGCGGCGTGCACACCGCGGGCATCCCCGACCCGTGCGCCCCGGACGGCGCGGCCGCGCTGGTCCGCCTCACGGGCGGGGTGGTCTCCCACGTCTCTGCCGCCCTCTGGCACGGACTGCCGCTGCCGCCCCGCCTCACGCGGCCAGCCGGACTGCACCTGACCTTCGACCGGTCCGCGCGCACGCACCGGACCGACCTGGGCGGCGTCGTCAGCCACCGGGTGCGACTGCCCTCCGACCACGTGCTCGAGCTTCCCGACGGCCAGCGCGTCACGACGGCGGCGCGCACCTGGTTCGACCTCGCCGGGATGCTCCGCCCCCACGAGGTGGACTGGCTCATCGCGGCCGGCGACCACCTGGTGTGTCCGCCGTGGACGCCGACGGGCCGGGCGCACCCCGTGGCCACCGTGCCCGGGCTGTCGGAGGTGCTCGCCCGCTGCCGTGGCCGGCCGGGTGTCCGTCTCGCACGTGCCGCGCTGGCCGAGGTGCGCGTCGGGGCCGACTCCCCGCCCGAGACCTTCCTCCGGCTCGCGCTGATCCGGGCCGGGCTGCCGGAGCCGGAGCTGCAGGTCGCCGTCGACCCGGCCGACCCGGCCTCGCCCGTCGTGGACCTCGGGTACCGGGGGGCGCGCCTGGCCCTCCAGTACGACGGCGCCGGCCACCGCACGGCTCAGCAGCAGGCGAGGGACGCCCGTCGGGACGCGTACTGCCTCGAGCGGGAATGGACGACCCTGCGCTGCACCTGGGAGGACCAGCGCGCGGGGTTCGGGCGGATCGTGGGGCTGGTCCGGCGTCGGCTCGCCCGCACGCGCTGATCCGCCCCCGCCCGTCCCGACGCGGGTTGAGTTGTCATGGGTCCCGTCCAACGCGGGTTGAGTTGTCACGGGTCCAGGCCCGCGTAACCGGTGATAACTCAACCCGCGTTGCATGCCACCGGCCGGCGCCGCGTGACGCTCTGCGACGTGCCCACCCTGCCCCCGGCGCGCCTCGCCCGGGACAATGGGGCGGACTGTCCCGAAGCCTCCATCGAAAGGACCCCCGTGGCTGACCACGAGTTCGGCTTCCGCACCCAGGCGCTGCACGCGGGCGCCGTCCCGGACGCCGTCCACGGCTCCCGCGCGGTGCCGATCCACCAGACCAGCTCCTTCGTGTTCGAGTCCGCCGAAGACGCCGCCAACCTCTTCGCGCTGCAGAAGTACGGCAACATCTACTCGCGGATCGGCAACCCCACGGTCGCCGCGTTCGAGGAGCGGGTCGCCACGCTCGAGGGCGGGATCGGGGCCGTCGCGACGGCGTCCGGCATGGCCGCCGAGTTCGTCACCTTCGCGGCCCTCGCCGGGGCCGGCGACCACATCGTGGCGTCCTCCAAGCTGTACGGCGGCACGATCACCCAGCTGGACGTCTCCCTGCGCCGGTTCGGCGTCGAGACCACGTTCGTGGACTCCGCCGAGGCCGCGGACTTCGAGGCCGCCCTCCAGCCCAACACCAAGGCCGTCTACACGGAGATCGTCGCCAACCCCTCCGGTGACGTCGTGGACCTGCCGGGCCTGGCCGACGTCGCCCACCGGCACGGCGTGCCGCTCGTCGTGGACGCGACCCTCACCCCGCCCTACCTGATCCGGCCGATCGAACACGGCGCGGACATCGTCATCCATTCGGCCACGAAGTTCCTCGGCGGGCAGGGCACCACGCTCGGCGGCGTCGTGGTGGAGTCCGGCCGCTTCCCGTGGGACAACGGCAAGTTCCCGTCCATGACCGAGCCCGTGCCCTCGTACGGCGGCGTCTCCTGGTGGGGCAACTTCGGCGAGTACGGTTTCCTCACCAAGCTCCGCTCGGAGCAGCTGCGCGACTTCGGCCCGTCGCTGGCCCCGCAGTCGGCGTTCCAGCTGCTGCTCGGCGTCGAGACGCTGGCCCCGCGCATGGACGCCCACCTGGCGAATGCGCAGGCCGTGGCGCAGTGGCTGGACGAGGACCCGCGCGTCTCCTGGGTCCGCTACGCCGGCCTGCCCGACCACCCGCACCACGCCCGCGCGCAGCAGCTGCTGCCCCGGGGCGTCGGCTCGGTGTTCAGCTTCGGCGTGGCCCCGGCAGCCACGGACACCGACGACGGCGCCTCCGGCCCGGAGGCCGGGCGCGCGACGGCGTCGCGCTTCATCTCCGCGCTGCAGCTGGCCTCCCACCTGGCCAACATCGGCGACGCGAAGACGCTGGTGCTGCACCCCGCCACGACGACCCATCAGCAGCTCACCGCCGAGCAGCTCGTGGCCGCGGGCATCCCGGCGGACCTCATCCGCATCTCGGTGGGCATCGAGGACCTCGAGGACATCCTCTGGGACCTGGACCAGGCCCTGACCGAGGCCACCGGCCGCGCCCGCGACGGCGCCGTCGTCCCCGCAGAGCAGGAGGCCTGAGCCATGAGCACCACCCACCCCGAGCGCACCTGGACCGGCCCCGGCGCCCCCGAGCGCCTGGCGATGCTGCGGCGCACCCGGTCGATCGCGATCGTCGGCGCCTCGGACAAGCCGGCCCGTGCGTCCTACTTCGTGGCCACGTACCTGCTGAGCTCGACCACGTACGACGTCTACTTCGTGAATCCCGTGCTCGCCGCGGCCGGCAAGGAGATCCTCGGCCACCGCGTGTACGCCTCGCTGGACGGCCTGCCCGTCACCCCGGACCTCGTGGAGGTGTTCCGCAAGTCCTCCGACGCCCCCGAGGTGGTGGCGGACGCCGCCCGCGTGGGCGCCCGGACCGTGTGGCTGCAGCTGGGCATCTGGAACGAGGACGCCGCGCGCCAGGCCGAGGCCGCGGGCCTGGAGGTCGTGATGGACCGCTGCGTGAAGATCGAGCACGCCCGCTTCCACGGCGGGCTCAACCTCGCCGGCTTCGTCACCGGCGTGATCAGCTCGCGGCGCCAGGAACTGGACCGCTAGGCGGGCGACGCCCCGTGTCGGGCGTCGTCCGGCCGTCGTTGCGCACCCGCCCGTCGATGGCGTGGGATGGTCCCATGACCTCCGAGCTCCCCTCCTCGTCCCTCTCCCCCGCCTGGACCGGCCGCACCGACGGTGACACCCCCGAGCACCTGCGCTGGCACCAGGTCGTCCGCCCCGCCGACGGCCGCGGCGAGCCCACGACGCCGCAGCGCGACCCCGGCGCCGGCGCTCCGACGTCGGGCGCGCGGTCCACGGCGCTCGTCGGCTTCGCCTCGGACGAGGGCGTGCGCCGGAACCACGGCCGCGTGGGCGCCGAGGACGGCCCGGAGGCGCTGCGCGGCGCGCTCGCCCCGCTCGCGTACCTCGAGGGCACGGGCGCGCTCGTGGACGCGGGCGACGTGTCCGTGGACCGCGGCGACGACGACGCCCCGGGCGAGCTCGAGGCGGGCCAGGCCGAGCTGGGCACGGTGGTCAGCGGGCTGCTGAACGCCCATGACCTGGCCGTGGTGCTCGGCGGCGGACACGAGACCGCCTACGCCTCGATCACGGGCCTGACCGGCTCCACGCGCGTGGCTGCTGGCACCCGCGTGGGCATCCTCAACCTGGACGCGCACTTCGACCTGCGCGAAGCGCCGCGGCCCAGCTCCGGCACCCCGTTCCTGCAGGCGCTGCGCGACGCCGAGGGGGCGGAGCATCAGCTCTCCTACGCGGTGGTGGGCATCAGCGAGGCCAACAACACCCGCGCCCTGTTCGACACCGCGCGCGAACGCGGGGTCACGTGGGTGACCGACGAGCAGGCCCAGACCGCCGACGTCACCGGCGTGCGCCGCTGGGTGCGCTCGTTCATCAACGCCGTGGACGTGCTCTACCTGACGATCGACCTGGATGTGCTGCCGGCCGCCGTCGCCCCGGGGGTGAGCGCACCGGCCGGCTTCGGCGTGCCGTACGAGGTGATCCACGCGTGCGCGCTGGAGGCCACCCAGTCCGGGAAGCTGGCCCTGGCCGACGTCGTGGAGCTCAACCCCGCCCTGGACGTGGACGGCCGCACGGCGAAGGCCGCGGCCCGGCTGATCCACACGGTCGTCAGCCGTCACCGGACGGACGCGTCGCTGCTGGCCTGAGCGGGCCGGGGGTCCCTTCAGGCGCGGGGGGCCGCGGGCGTCAGCGTCCCTCCGCCCACGGGGCCGGGGGCTCGGCGCTGCCGTGGGCCGCGCGTCGGGCGGCGTAGTCCAGTGCCGAGCGTGCCAGGAAGTCGTGCAGGGCCAGCACCCCGGCCCGGGCTCCTGCCGAGTCCCTCCGGGTCACCGCCTCCAGCGCCGGGACGTAGAACGCCCGGCCGCGTTCGACCTCGTCGGGCAGGCCCTTCGTGGTGGCGAGCCAGAACCGGCGGCACAGCCCCTGGAGCGGGACCAGAGAATCGGCGAGATAGCGGTTGTTCGCGATCGTGCGCAGGAGTTCGTGCGAGCGCCCGACGGCGGCGACGTACGCCGGCAGGTCCTCCACCGTGCGCAGGTGCCGCACGTGGGCTGCGACGGCGGCCAGCTGCTCCTCGTCCGCCCGTGCGCAGGCCAGTCCCACGGCCAGCGCCTCGAGCGACCGCCGCACCTCCAGCCTCTCCAGCTGGTCGTCCACGGAGATCGGGGGCACCTGCAGGCCACGTCCCCCACCGGCCAGGAGCCAGTGGTCTCGGATGAGGCGTTGCACGGCCTCGCGCAGGGGCGTGCGCCCCGTCTCGGCGGCGTCGATGAGGGCCGCCTCGCTGAGGATGGCGCCCGGTGGCAGCTCCCCGGTCTCGATCTTCTGCGTCAGGCGGGCGTAGGCCTCCTCCGACTTGTTCATGGGCCCAGCCTAGGCAGTCATCTTCCCGCACCCCCTTGATATATCCGGAATATGCGGCGTAGCCTGGCCCACACCCTGTTACCGGCATCACATGGAGGACTCATGAAGTACCGCCCGCAGCACGAGGCCAACCCCCTGCCCTTCTCCCCCTTCAAGAGCTCCACCGTGCCGCGGCCCATCGGCTGGCTGTCCTCCGTGAGCACGGACGGCCGGGAGAACATCGCCCCCTACAGCCAGTGGCAGAACCTCACCTTCGACCCGCCCATGGTGATGTTCTCCGCGAACCAGTACCCGGACGGACGCCGCAAGGACACCGTCCTCAACGCGGAGCAGACCGGCTGGTTCGTGTGGAACATGGCCACCTACGACCTGCGCGAGGCCGTCAACGTCTCCGCCATGGCCCTGGAGCCGGGCGAGAGCGAGTGGGACCGCATCGCCGAGCACGGCGTCACCAAGGTCTACGCGGACAACCACCCCATCCCGATGGTCGCCGAGTCCCCCGTGCGCTTCGAGTGCCGCTACCACTCGACGCACCGCATCAAGGGCGACTCGAACGTCGGCACCATCGACGTGGTCTTCGCCCACGTGGACACCATCCACATCGACGACGACGTCATCACCGCCGACGGCCGCCTCGACATCCCGCGCATCCAGCCGATCGCCCGCCTGGGCTACTTCGACTACACCGTGGTGCGGGAGACCTTCGAGATGCGGGTGCCCGGCGCCGACGGCGATGCCCAGGCCGGTCTCGAGGGACGGGCATGAGCACCGCGGCCACCGGCGCGGCCCGGCCCGCTCCCGTGCCCCGGGCCCGCCCCCGGAGCCTGAAGGACATGCTGGCCGTGAACTTCGGCAACGCGCTGGAGTGGTACGACTGGAACGTCTACACGATCTTCGCCCCGGTCTTCGCGGCGCAGATCTTCCACGCGGACAACCCCACCTCCGAGCTGCTCGCCACCCTGGCCGTCTTCGCGGTGGGCTTCGTCGCCCGCCCCATCGGCGGCTACGTGTTCGGCGCCTACGCGGACCGGGTGGGCCGCAAGCGCAGCCTCTTCGCGGCGATGATGATCACCGCGCTCGGCAGCCTGATCATCGCCTTCACCCCCACCTACGGCACGGTGGGCGTCCTCGCCTCGGTGATCCTCGTCATCGCCCGCCTGCTGCAGGGCCTGGCGCACGGCGGCGAGATGGGCACCTCCGTGACCTACCTCGTGGAGCGGGCGCCGCAGGGTCGGCGCGGGCTGTTCGGGGCGACGTCGTGGGTGTCCGTGGTGGTGGGCACGATCCTGGCCACGCTCGTGGGCCTGGCCGTCAACACGCTGCTCTCCCCCGAGCAGGTGGCGTCCTGGGGCTGGCGCGTGGCGTTCGGCATCGGCGGCGTCCTCGGCCTCTACGCGCTGTACCTGCGACGGAGCCTGACGGAGTCGGAGCACTTCACGGCGGCACAGCAGGTGGTGCCCACCGCCGACGAGGCCCCCCGCCGGGAGCCGGGTGCGGTGTGGCGCGGCCTGCTGACGATCTTCCTGGTCTCCGCGGGCGGCTCCCTGATGTTCTACACGTGGCTGATCTACCTGCCCACGCACGCGCAGGTGGCCCATCAGATGGACAAGTCCACCACCCTCTCGGCCTCGCTCCTGGCCCAGGTGATCTTCCTGGCCGCCATCCTCGGGGCGGGCCTGCTGGGCGACCGGATCGGCCGCCGTCCGCTGGTCATCGCCTTCGGCCTGCTCTTCGTGGTGCTGCCGTTCCCGCTGTTCGGCATGCTGGACGGCACCTTCGCCTCGTTCCTGCTCGTGCAGACCATCGCCCTGCTGGCCGTGGCGCTGCTGTTCGGCGTCAACGGCGCCGTCTGGTCCGAGGTGCTGCCCACGGCGGTGCGCGCCAAGGGCGTGGCCACCATGCTCTCACTGGCCACCGCGATCTTCGGCGGCACGGCGCCGTACCTGATCACGTGGCTGACGGCGCAGGGGTGGACCAGCGCGTTCCCGATCTACCTCATGGTGGTCGGCGGCCTCACCGGGCTGACAGGCCTGGTCATGAAGGAGACGAAGGACGTGGACCTGGCGGCCTGAGCCGGGCCGACCGGGCCCGATTCCCCGGCCGCCCCCTCCGCACACAGAAGTGGTCACGACACGCCGTCTCGTGCAGGCGCACGCGGCATGTCGTGACCACCCTGTGGCGTCGGACCGCTCTGCGGCGTCAGTGCCCCTCGGCCTCGGCGCCCTCGGACTCCTCAGCCAGGTCCTGCGGCTCGGCGTCGACGGACACGCCCGCGAGCGCCTCCGCCACGGCGGCCAGCACGGACCCGTCGCGCAGGGCCTGCTCGGCGGCGGCCAGCTGCGGGGCCATGTACTGGTCCGGGCCGGGGCCGGGGACACCGGCCTCGCGGATCACGCGGACGGCGGCACCGGTCGCGGCGGAGGGCTGCAGCGGGGCGCGCAGCTCGATCGCGCGGGCGGCGGCCACGAGCTCGACGGCGAGCACACGGCGGAAGTTCTCCACGGCCGAGCGCAGCTTGCGGGCGGCGTGCCAGCCCATGGAGACGTGGTCCTCCTGCATCGCGGAGGACGGGATGGAGTCCACGGACGCGGGCACGGCCAGGCGCTTCATGTCCGAGACGAGCCCGGCCTGCGTGTACTGGGCGATCATCATGCCGGAGTCCACGCCCGGGTCGTCCACGAGGAACGCGGGCAGCCCGTGTGAGCGGGCCGGGTCCAGCATGCGGTCGGTGCGGCGCTCGGACATGCTGGCGACGTCGGCCACCGGGATGGCCAGGAAGTCCAGCACGTACGCCACGGGCGCCCCGTGGAAGTTGCCGTTCGAGCTCACCCGGCCGTCGTCGAGCACCACCGGGTTGTCCACGGTCGCGGCGAGCTCGCGCTCGGCCACGGTGCGCACGTACGCGAGGGTGTCGCGCAGGCCGCCGGCCACCTGCGGGGCGCAGCGCAGCGAGTAGGCGTCCTGCACGCGGGAGTCGCCCTCCTTGTGGCTGGCCACGATCGGCGAGCCCGCCAGGATCTTCAGCATCCGCTCCGCGGAGGCCGCCTGGCCCGGGTGGGGGCGCAGCGGGAAATGCAGCTCCCGCACGAACACGCGGTCGGTGCCGAGCAGTGCCTCCACGGACATGGCGGCGGTGAGGTCCACGGTGTCGGCGAGCTCGTCGAGGTCCGCCAGGGCCATGATCAGCATGCCGAGCATGCCCTCGGTGCCGTTGACGAGGGCCAGGCCCTCCTTCTCCCGCAGCTCGACCGGCTCGATCCCGGCCTCGGCGAGCGCCTCGCCGGCCGGACGCAGCGCGCCGTCCTCCCCGACGACGTCGCCCTCGCCCATCAGCGCCAGGGCCACGTGGGAGAGCGGAGCGAGGTCGCCGGAGCAGCCCAGCGAGCCGAACTCGCGCACGGCGGGGGTGATGCCCGCGTTGAGCATGGCCACGAAGGTCTCGACCACCACGGGGCGCACGCCCGTGCGGCCGGAGGCCAGCGTGGTGGCGCGCAGGAACATCAGCGCGCGGACGACCTCGCGCTCCACCACGGGGCCCATGCCGGCGGCGTGGGAGCGGATCAGGGACTTCTGCAGCTGCGCGCGGGACTCGAGCGGGATGTGCTTGTCCGCGAGCGCGCCGAAGCCGGTGGAGACGCCGTAGGTGGGGGTCTCGGCCTCGGCCAGCGCCTCGACGTGGCGGCGCACCGCGCCGACGGTCTCGAGCACGTCGTCGGCGAGCACCACGCGGGCGTCGTGGCGGGCCACGGCGACGACGTCGTCCAGGGTGGCCCCGGACGTGCCGAGCGTGACGGTGGCGGGAGGGGTGGTCATGGTGATGCGTTCTCCTTGCTGTCGGTCGATCAGACGGCCCGGCGGCCGGCACGCCAGACCGCATGGGTCAGCGGCATGCCGGGGCGGTAGGCCAGGTGGATGGCGGCGGGGGCGTCGAGCACGTGCAGGTCGGCGCGCTTGCCGACCTCGAGGCTGCCGACGCGGTCCTGCGCCCGCAGGCCGATGGCCCCGCCGAGGGTGGCGGCGCGCACGGCCTCGGCGAGGGTCAGGTGCATCTGCAGCACGGCGGTGCCCACGTTGAAGTTCATGGACGTGGTGTAGCTGGTGCCCGGGTTGCAGTTCGAGGCCAGGGAGACCTCGATGCCGGCGTCGAGCAGGCGGCGCGCGGGCGCCAGCGGGGCGCGGGTGGACAGGTCGCACGCGGGCAGGCAGCCGGCCACGGTGCCGGGCGTGCCGGTGGCCGAGGCGCGGTCCCAGCCGGTCCAGGTGCCGGCGAGGGCCTCGACGTCCGCGTCGGAGAGGTGGTTGACGTGGTCCACGGAGGCGGCGCCGAACTCCACGGCCACGCCCACGCCCGGGCCCTGCTCGATCTGGTTGCCGTGCAGGCGCACGCCCAGTCCCGCCGCCACGCCCGCGGCGAGCACGCGGCGAGTCTGCTCGGCGTCGAAGGCGCCGGCGTCGCAGAACACGTCCACCCAGCCCGCGTGCTCCCGCACGGCCTCGAGCATCGGTCCGACGACGTCGTCGAGGTAGTCCTCCGCGTCCCGGCCCGGGGGCACGAGGTGGGCGCCGAGGAAGGTCACCTCGTCCACGAGGCCCTCCTCGCGCAGCCCGGCCAGCAGGCGCGCGTGGCGCGCCTCCTCCTCCACGGTGAGCCCGTAGCCGGTCTTGGTCTCGAGGTAGGTGGTGCCGCCGGCCACCGCGTCGGCCACCCGGCCGCGGACCAGCTCGGCCAGGCGGTCGTCCGAGGCGGCACGGGTGGCGGAGGTGGTCACGCCGATGCCGCCGGCCGCGTAGGACTCGCCCGCCATGCGGGCCTCGAACTCCGCGGAGCGGTCCCCGTCGAACACGAGATGCGTGTGGGAGTCCACCCAGCCGGGCAGCACGGCGCGGCCCTCGACGGACACCCGGTCGTCCGCCTCCGGGGCGTCCGCGGCGGCGCCGATCCAGGCGATGCGCTCGTCCTCGACGACGACGGCCGCGTCCGTGAGCACCCGCCCCTCGGGGTCGACGGTGGTCAGCTCGGCGATGTCGGTGATGAGCGTGGAGCGCATGGGGGCCTCTCTGCGGGACGGACGGGGGTGGGGCGGTGGGGTGGGCCTCAGGTGAGCGCGGCCACCAGGTGGGCCAGCGGCGTGGCCAGCACGATGGTGAGCGCCACGCGCTCGACCCAGATCACCAGGAGGTGCCACATCTTCACGGGGATGTCCGTGGCCAGGATGGCAGGAACCACCGCGGAGAAGAAGATGATCGCGGAGACGCAGACGACGCCGATCACGAACCGGGCGACGAGGTCCTCGTGACCGGCCGCCATCGTGGCCGGGATGAACATCTCGGCGATCGAGGTGGCGGAGGCCGAGGCCAGCAGGCCGGGGTCGGAGTAGCCGAGCGCCCAGAACAGCGGGTAGAAGATCACGCCGATCCACTCGAACACGGGCGTGTAGGTGGCCAGGACCAGGGCGATCAGGCCCACGGACATGATGGAGGGCAGGATCTGGAGCACCATCACGAGGCCGTCCCGGAAGTTGACCCAGATGTTCTTCGGCAGGGACGGGGCCTCGGCGAGGGTCTGCTCGGCGGCGCGCAGGGCCACGCGGAAGCGGTCCCGGGTGACGGCCTGCTCGGGCGAGTGGGTGACGCCCGGGTAGCACTCGTCCGGGATGCGGCTCAGCGGCGGGATGCGCACCGTGATGGCGGTGACCGCGAACGTCACCGCGAGGGTGCCGAAGAAGTACCAGAGCCAGATGTCCATCAGGCCCAGCGTCTTGGCCACGATCACCATGAAGGTCGCGGACACCGTGGAGAAGCCGACGGCGATGATCGCCGCCTCGCGGGCCGTGTAGCGGCCGCCGGTGTACATGCGGTTCGTCAGCAGCAGGCCCAGGGCGTAGGAGCCCACGAAGGAGGCGACGGCGTCGACGGCGGCGCGGCCGGGCACGCGCCAGATCGGCCGCATGGCCGGGCGCAGGTAGACGCCCACGAACTCCATGAGGCCGTAGCCGATCACGAGGGCCAGGAAGACGCCGCCGATGGGGACGATCAGGCCCACGGGCACCACGAGCTTGTCCATCAGGAACGGGCCGATGCTCTCGTCCAGGATCCAGCTCGGGCCCACGCCGAACACGACCATCGCCGAGGCGACCAGGCCGAGCACGGCGAGGAAGGCGAAGACCGTCCGGGTGGTGCTGGTGCGCCAGCGGCCCGAGGCGAACGGGTACACGGCGCCGGCGGCGATGATGGCCATGCCCACCCAGCGGTCGGCCGGGCCGAGCAGCCCGCGCACCCAGGTCACCAGGTGGTCCAGCGGGATGGAGCTCGCCCCGTTGATCGTGACGGGCACGAAGAACATGACGATGCCGATCGCCGAGTAGACGATCATGCGCCAGCGCGCCGGCGGGCGGGGCGCGTCGGCCTCGATCGCGGCCATCGCGGTGGTGTCGGTGTGCAGCTCGTGGTCTGCGGGGCGGGACGAGTCCATCGTGGTGTCCTTTCGATCGCGAGCCGGACGGGCGTCCGCCCGTCCGGCTCGCGGCGGTGAAGCCGTCGGACGGCGACGGCGCGGCGGCACCGTCGCCGTCCGACGACGTGACCGGGGTCAGTCCCGGATCGTGGCCTCCATGGGCACACGGACGCCGCGCTCGGCGGCGACCTCGACGGCGCGGGAGTAGCCGGCGTCGACGTGGCGGATGACGCCCATGCCGGGGTCGTTGGTGAGCAGCGCCTCGAGCTTGGCCGCGGCCAGCTCGGTGCCGTCGGCAACGCCCACCTGGCCGGCGTGGATGGACCGGCCGATGCCGACGCCGCCGCCGTGGTGGATCGACACCCAGGTGGCGCCGGAGGAGGTGGCGGTCAGGGCGTTCAGCAGCGGCCAGTCGGCGATCGCGTCGGAGCCGTCCAGCATGGACTCGGTCTCGCGGTACGGGGAGGCCACGGAGCCGGAGTCGAGGTGGTCGCGGCCGATCACGATCGGCGCCTTGACCTTGCCCTCGGCCACGAGCTGGTTGAAGAGCAGGCCGGCCTTGTGGCGCTCGCCGTAGCCCAGCCAGCAGATGCGGGCCGGCAGGCCCTCGAACTCCACGAACTCGGCGGCGCCGTCGAGCCAGCGGTGCAGGTGCTCGTTCTCGGGGAACAGCTCCTTCAGGGCCTCGTCGGTCACGCGGATGTCCTCCGGGTCGCCGGAGAGCGCGGCCCAGCGGAACGGGCCGAGGCCCTCGCAGAACAGCGGGCGGATGTAGGCCGGGACGAAGCCCGGGAACTCGAACGCGCGGGAGTAACCGGCCTTGCGGGCCTCGTCGCGGATGGAGTTGCCGTAGTCGAACACCTCGGCGCCGATGTCCTGGAAGCCGACCATGGCCTCGACCTGGCGGGCCATGGACTCCTGGGCCTTCTTGGTGAAGGTGTCCGGGTCGGCCTCGGCCTCGGCGTGCCAGTCCTTCTCGTCGATCTCGATCGGCAGGTAGGACAGCGGGTCGTGCGCGGAGGTCTGGTCGGTGACGATGTCGATCTCGACGGTGCCGGCCTTCTGGCGCTCGAGCAGCTCGGGGAACACCTCGGCGGCGTTGCCCACGAGGCCCACGGAGACGGCCTCGCCGTCGCGCTTGGCCTGCATGACGCGCTCGACGGCCTTGTCGATGTCCGTCTCCACCTCGTCCAGGTAGCGCTTGCCCATGCGACGGCGCAGGCGGTCCTCCGAGACGTCCACGATCAGGCAGACGCCGCCGTTGAGGGTGACGGCCAGGGGCTGGGCGCCGCCCATGCCGCCGCAGCCGCCGGTGAGGGTGAGGGTGCCCTGGAGGGAGCCGTCGTAGCGCTTGCGGCCGATCGCGGCGAAGGTCTCGTAGGTGCCCTGCAGGATGCCCTGGGTGGCGATGTAGATCCACGAGCCGGCGGTCATCTGGCCGTACATCATCAGGCCCTCGGCCTCGAGCTTGCGGAACTCCGGCCACGTGGCCCAGTCGCCCACGAGGTTGGAGTTGGCGATCAGCACGCGCGGGGCCCACACGTTGGTCTTGACGACGCCGACCGGCTTGCCGGACTGCACCAGGAGGGTCTCGTCCTCCTCGAGGTCCTTGAGTGTGGCGACGATGGCGTCGTAGGCCTCCCAGGAGCGGGCCGCGCGGCCGGTGCCGCCGTAGACGACGAGGTCCTCGGGACGCTCGGCGACCTCGGGGTCCAGGTTGTTCATGAGCATCCGCAGCGGGGCCTCGGTCTGCCAGGACTTGGCGGACAGCTCGGTGCCGCGCGGGGCGCGGATGGTGCGGGACGGGTCGTGCTGGGTGAAGCCCACGGCCATGGCAGTTCCTCTCGACGGGGTGCGTGCGCCGCCGGGACGAGTGGCCCCTGTGATTTCACGGCTCGGCATGCACTTTCCGAACATTGAAACAGTGACTCGGCTCACGCGCAAGCCCGATCCGTGTGTCCCGCACCCGTTACGCTCCCTGTCATGACCACCACCCCCACCGCCTCGACGCGCACCGTGGACCGGGCCCTGGACCTGCTCGCCGCCGTCACCGAGCAGCCCCGGCTGAGCCTGACCGAGGCCGCCCGTGCCACGGAGCTGCCGGCGTCCACGGCGCTGCGCCTGCTGCGCAGCCTCGAGGGATCCGGCTTCGTGGCCCGCGACGACGACGGCGCCTACCGCCCCGGCGTGCGCCTCATCCAGCTCGGGGCGCGGGCCTTCTCCCGGGACTCGCTCGTGCAGCTGGCCCGCGGGCCGATGGACCACGTCGTGGCCGCCACGGGCGAATCCGTCTACCTCTCGGTGACGACCCCTCCGGACTCCGCCGTCTACCTGGCGATCGTGGAGGGCACGCACTCCGTCCGCCACACGAACTGGGTCGGACGCACCGTCCCCCTGGCGGGCACGGCCGTGGGCGACGCCCTGCGCGGCAGCGTGGCCGCGGGGGACTACACGCTGCGCACCCGTTCCGTGGAGAAGGACGTCACCTCGCTGTCCGCCCCCATCAGCGTGGCGGGCACGGTGGTCGGTGCGCTCAGCACGCTCGTGCCGGCCTACCGCTGCACGGACGAGCTGGCGGACCGGTGCGGGGCGGCCCTCGTCGCCGCCACCGGCGAGCTCGCGCACCTGCTCGGGGCGGCCGACACTCCCAGGGAACGCCCAGCCGACTCCCCTGGAAAGCCCAAGGCGAGTTCGTAGGCTGAAGCCACCTCATCGAAGGTGCGAGTGATGACGGAGAAGGCCCCGGGCCCGGCGAGAGCCGGAACCGGGGCCTTTCTCTGCGGCCGGCGCCCGAGGCGCCGGTTGCGGGGATCAGCGGCGGGAGGAGACGACGCCCGCCCAGAGGCCGCCGAGCAGGCCCGCCACCGGCAGCATCCAGAACAGGTGCAGGCCCGCCCCGTAGAGGACGGTGTTGGAGAACACCGCGAACAGGCCCACGGCACCGAGGAAGCCGCCGACCACGCCACCGACCACGTAGCGCACGACGGAGCGGGCAGCCCCGCCCATCAGCAGCACGACCAGGTAGCCGGCCGCGCCCGCCAGGGCGCCGCCCACCAGGCCGAACATGAACGACTGCACCAGCACGACCCAGCCGTGGCCGGTCTCGCCCAGCGCCACGGAGCCGTTCGGATCACCCAGGTCGCCGGTGAGCACGCGCACGACGTTGCCGATGATCACGACGAGCACCGAGACGAGGATGACGCGGTTGGTGAAGCCCCAGCCCTCCACCGGGCCCAGCGGCTCGAGCACCTCCTCCTCCACCACGGCGTGGCGCACGGGGCGGGCCGGGGCGGTGTGGGCGTTCGCGGCGTGGGGCTGGACGGCGTGGCTGCCGTCGGCGTTGATGGTCATCTCTGATCTCCCGTCCCGCCCCGGGCGGGGCGCGTTCCGAGCGCCGGGGCGCCCGTCTGGTTGCACGTCTGACGTGATTTTAGGCTTTTCCCAGCCCGAGGGGGTAATGGTGACCCGTCCGCCGGGCGGGGGGCGGCTCAGAGGACGTCGGTGCGGCGGTTGGCGAGCGAGGGGAGGAACTCCCGGACCTCGTCGATCCGCTCGCGGGTGACCTCCGCGGTCACCACGGCCTCCCGCTCGTCGGCGAGCTCGGCGACGGGCAGCGCCAGCGGGTCCACGATCATCGAGTGGCCCACGGTGCCGTCCGAGCACGTGTCGGCCGCGGCCACCCACACCGTGTTCTCCACCGCGCGGGCCTTGAGCAGGGTGCGCCAGTGGTCCACCTTGTGCTCGCCGGAGAACCACGCCGCGGGGATCACGAGCACGTCCGCGCCCTCCACCGCCAGACGCCGGGACAGCTCGGGGAAGCGCAGGTCGTAGCAGGTGAGCAGGCCCAGGCGGAGCCCGCCGAGCTCGATCGCCGCGACGCCGCCGTCGCCGGGGGTGATCCGGTCCGACTCGCGGTGCGCGAACGCGTCGTAGAGGTGGAGCTTGCGGTACGCGCCCAGCCGGGCGCCGTCCGCGCCCACCGCCAGCAGCGTGTTGTAGGGACGCCGGTCCGGTCCCGGCTCGTAGCCGCCCGCGACGACGGCGATCCCGTGCTCACGCGCCAGCGCGGCCAGGCCCGCGGCGAACGGCTCCCAGGCCGCGGCGACGGCGTCGGGGAACTCCTCCCCCACCTCGCGGGCCCCGAGCATGGCCTCCTCGGGCAGCACCAGGAGGTCCGCCCCCTCGCCCGCGGCGCGGGCGGCGAGGCGGGCCATCACGGCCAGGTTCTCCTCGACGTCGCCCACGGGCCCGAACTGTCCGACGCTGATCCTCATGCCCCCAGGGTAGCCAGGCCCCTGCCGGTGGCCGTCAGCCCTGGTCAGCGCTGGGGCCAGCCGCCACGCTGGGGACCGGGCACGACGTCGGCCCGCATCGGCCGCCGTCGTCCTCCGCCCCCGATCCGCGCGGCACCGCGCGGCACGTCGACACCACAGGAGCAGACGCGATGACCACCCAGCAGCCCGACATCCCCGGCACGCCGGGGCCGATCACCCCCGACCTCGAGGAGCACACCGCCCTCACCCACCCGGACCAGCCCGTGGCCGTCCCGGCCCCGGACCAGCGCGGTCCGGCACAGGTCTCCCCCACCGGCCAGGACACCGGCGCCGACCCCGCGACCGCCGCGCAGGGCTGCCCGTACCTGACCACCGCGCACGGTGTGCGCCTGCAGGACTCGGACCACTCGCTCAAGGCCGGCCGCCGCGGCCCCACCCTGCTGCAGGACCACCACCTGCGGGAGAAGCTCAGCCACTTCGACCACGAGCGCATCCCCGAGCGCGTGGTCCACGCCCGCGGCGCCGGCGCCCACGGCGTGTTCCGCGGCTACGGCACCGCCGCGAAGATCAGCCGGGCCGGGCTCTTCGCCAAGGACAAGGAGACGGAGGTGTTCGTCCGCTTCTCCACCGTGGCCGGCTCCCGCGGCTCCATGGACCTGGCCCGCGACACCCGCGGCTTCGCCACCAAGTTCTACACGGACGAGGGCACGTGGGACCTGGTGGGCAACAACATCCCCGTGTTCTTCGTGCAGGACGCCATCAAGTTCCCGGACGTGGTGCACTCGGTGAAGCCGCACCCGGACCGCGAGATCCCGCAGGCGCAGTCCGCGCACGACACGTTCTGGGACTTCGTGTCCCTGCACACCGAGGCCCAGCACCACACCCTGTGGAACATGTCCGACCGCGGCATCCCGCGCTCCTACCGCATGATGGAGGGCTTCGGCGTCCACACCTACCGCCTGATCGCGGCGGACGGCTCCACCGTGCTGGTCAAGTTCCACTGGAAGCCGATGCTCGGCGTGCACTCCGTGACCTGGGAGGAGGCGCTGCTCACCAACGGCATGGACCCGGACTTCCACCGGCGTGACCTCGCCGACGCCATCGAGGCCGGCGCCTTCCCCGAGTGGGAGCTCGGCGTGCAGGTGTTCGAGGACAACGAGGAGCAGATGTTCGAGGGCATCGACCTGCTCGACCCCACGAAGCTGGTCCCGGAGGAGCTCGCCCCCGTGCAGCCCCTCGGCCGCATGACGCTGAACGCCAACCCGTCCAACTACTTCGCGGAGACGGAGCAGGTGGCCTTCAACCCGGCCAACCTCGTGCCCGGCATCGACGTCACCAACGACCCGCTGCTGCAGGGCCGCCTCTTCTCCTACCTGGACACGCAGCTCACCCGCCTCGGCGGGCCGAACTGGAACCAGCTGCCCATCAACCGCCCGCACGCCCCGGTCAACGACATGCTGCGTGACGGCTTCCACCAGAGCGCCGTGCATCGCGGCGTGGCGCCGTACCGGCCCAACTCGCTCGACGGCGGCCTGCCGTACGAAACCCCCGCGGACGACCACGCGTTCATCGAGCACCCGGAGCCGCTGCCGGCCTCGGTGAAGGAGCGCGCGCACGCCGCGTCCTTCGACGACCACTTCTCGCAGGCGCGCCTGTTCTTCCTCTCCCTCTCCGAGGTGGAGCGCGAGCACGTGGCGCAGGCGTACACGTTCGAGCTCGGCAAGTGCTACGAGCAGACCATCCGCGAGCGCCAGCTGGCCCACCTCGCCGCGATCGACACGCGACTGGCCCAGCAGGTCGCGGACGGCCTGGGCATCCCCGTTCCCGCGCCGACCGAGACCCCGGCCGACGTGCAGCCCTCCCCCGTGCTGTCCCAGATCGGCGGCGCGTGGCCGCTCGACGGCCGTCAGGTCGGCGTCGTGGTGGGCGAGTCCGTGGACGAGAAGGAGCTGGACGCCCTCGTGCAGGGCATCCACGGTGCGGGCATGGTCCCGCTGGTCATCGCGCCGAAGGGCGGCCCCGTGGCCGGGGAGATCGTGGCCCAGCGGACCTACCTGACCGCCGCGTCCATCGAGTTGGATGCCGTGGTCGTGGCCTCGCCGGCGGCCCCCGCCGCCGACGCCGCCCCCGGCCTGGACCAGAAGGCCGGCGCCGCCGACCCCGAGGCGGTGGACCCGCGCGTCATCAAGGTGCTGCAGGAGATGTGGCGCCACTCCAAGGCGATCCTCGCCCTCGAGCCGGCGGAGGCCGTCCTCGCGGCCGCCCAGGTGTCCGGCAAGGGCGTCGAGTCCGCGGCGGACGGCGCGGCCGCCGTGGCGGCGCTGAAGCAGCTCCTGCCCGCGCACCGCGTGTGGGACCGCTTCCCGACGACGGGCCGCCTGGCCGACTGACCGGCGGACCCCCGGGCGCTTTCGAACGTGAGATAGGGCCTATCTCACGTTCGAAAGCGCCCATTCGCCCTCTTTCACGTTCGAAAGTGCAGGCCAGGGTGGGCCGGGGGCGGGGCGGCGGGCCGGGTCAGTCCTCGATGAGGTCGCGGACCTGGACCACCTGATCGCGGCCCGGGCCCACGCCGATCGCGGAGATCCGGCAGCCCGAGAGCTTCTCGAGGGCCTCCACGTAGCGCTGGGCGTTCAGCGGCAGATCCGTGAACGCGCGGGCGCCCGAGATGTCCTCGGTCCACCCGTCGAAGAGCTCGTACACCGGCTTCGCGTGATGGAACTCGGTCTGGGTCATGGGCATGCGGTCGTGGCGCACGCCGTCCACCTCGTAGGCCACGCACACCGGGATCTTCTCGATGCCGGTGAGCACGTCCAGCTTGGTGAGGAAGTAGTCCGTGAAGCCGTTGATCCGCGCGGCGTAGTGGGCCATGACGGCGTCGTACCAGCCGGTGCGCCGCGGGCGGCCGGTGTTCACGCCGAACTCGCCGCCGGTGGTGCGCAGCTGCTCGCCCATCTCGTCGAAGAGCTCCGTGGGGAACGGACCGGCGCCGACGCGCGTGGTGTAGGCCTTCACGATGCCGATGGTGCGGGAGAAGCGGGTGGGGCCGATGCCCGCGCCCACGGCCGCGCCGCCGGCGGTCGGGTTGGACGAGGTCACGAACGGGTAGGTGCCGTGGTCCACGTCCAGGTAGGTGGCCTGGCCGCCCTCCATGAGCACCACCTTGCCCTCGTCCAGGGCGTCGTTGAGCAGGTTCACGGAGTCCACGACCATGGGGCGCAGGCGGTCCGCGTAGCCCAGGAAGTACTCGGCGATCTCGTCCACGGTCACGGCGCGGCGGTTGTAGAGCTTCACCAGCAGCTCGTTCTTCTGCCGCAGGGCGCCCTCGATCTTCTGGCGCAGGATCGACTCGTCGAAGATGTCCTGCACGCGGATGCCCAGGCGGGCCACCTTGTCCATGTAGGTGGGGCCGATGCCGCGGCCGGTGGTGCCGATCGCGCGCTTGCCCAGGAACCGCTCGGTCACCTTGTCCATGGTCTGGTGGTACGGCGCCACGAGGTGGGCGTTGGCGGAGATCTTCAGGTGCTCGCACGGGTGGCCGCGGGACTCGAGCCCGTCGATCTCCTCGAACAGCGCCTCCAGGTTCACCACCACGCCGTTGCCGATCACCGGCACCGCGTTGGGCGAGAGGATGCCGGCGGGCAGCAGCTTGAGCTCGAACTTCTCCCCGTTGACGACGACGGTGTGCCCGGCGTTGTTGCCGCCGTTCGGCTTGACGACGTAGTCCACTCGCCCGCCCAGCAGGTCGGTGGCCTTGCCCTTGCCCTCGTCGCCCCACTGGGCTCCGACGATCGCGATCGCTGGCATCTGCATCTCTCCTCAGGGCCGCGGGTCGCCCCGGACCGGCCCGTACATGGAAAACGCCCCCTTGCGGTGCACGCGGAGGCCGTACCCCCGAATCCTACCAGCGTGACGGATGCCACCCTCTGGCTACGCTGGCGCCATGAGCACCGCAGCGCCCGGCACCCAGCACTCGGAGTTCGCCTCCCCGACCCCCACCCGCAAGGGCCCGAGCGTGGGCACGTGGCGCCCCTGGGCCGTGCTGCCGTGGGCGCTGGCCCTCCTCGCCCTGCCCCTGATCGCGCTCGCCCTGCGCTCCAACTTCGGCGCGAACGGCTGGATGACGGTCATCTACATGGTCTTCGGCGCCCTGCCCCACGAACTCGTCCTCGTGCTCATGGTGGGGAGCCTGTTCCTCCTGCCCCGCGTGAACCCGCAGGATGAGCAGCGGGGCGGCATCCGGCTGGGGCGCCTGCTGCACACGCTGCTGGGCATCTCCTGGGGGTCCTTCGCGCTGGCCGCGATCATCTTCCCCGACGGCGGCGACCACCCGGACTCCGGCGCCACGACCCCGGTGCTCATGGACCTGCTCGGCAAGAGCACCGCGATGGACGTCGGCATCGTGGGCGGCCTCGCCCTCGTGGCCGTCAGCGCCCTCACCGGTCTCGCGGTGATCGTGGTGTGCGTGGTGCGGCGGATCCGCGCCGTTCGCTGAGCACGCTCCCGACGACGGCGGTCAGCGCGCCGACATGACGCGCGGCGGGGTGCCCCGCGGCACCGTCTCCAGCACCGCCCCGTGGGCGCCGGCCAGGCGGGCCAGGAACACGAGGTTGGCCCGCTCGACGGGGTCTGGGTCCGCGGCCACGCCGCTGACGAGGATCCGCTCCGGCGCCACGCCATGGGCGGCGGCGTGCTCCACCGTGAGGCGCGCGTGGTTCTGCGTGCCCAGCCCGGGGCGCGCCACGACCGTCAACCCCGCGTCGAGCCCGGCCGCCCGCAGCGCGCGCACGGCGTCCACAGGCCCCTCGTCGGCCTCGGTCCACGCCACGGTGATCCCGCCGGCGCCCTCGATGAGCAGGTGGTCGACGCCCGCGGCGAGGCCACGCCACCGGCCCAGCTGCTCACCCAGAGGCGGCAGAGGGGGCGTCCCCTCCCCCGCGTGGGCGACCGCGTCCACGGGGGCCATCGCGGGGCCGATCCGCGCCCCCTCGGACACGGTCAGGCGGGCCGGAGCGGCGGCGTCGAGCGCGCCGGATGCGGCGGCCGCGGCCACCAGGTCCCGGACGGTCTCGACGTCGCCGGCCTCCCCCGGTGCGACGCCCGTCTGCACCGGCTTGTCCACGTGCACGCGGAGCCCGGCCACCAGGGCACGGGCCGCGAGCGCGGCGGTGCCCCACGTCTTGCCGACGTCCGTGTCCGTGCCGGTCACGACCTCGATGCGCATGTGTCCACTCCACTCTGCTCGATTCGGATGTCCTCGCCGCCGTGCCACGGTCCGGGCGTCACGAGCACGTGCTGCGGCGCCTGGAAGGAGAGCAGGCGCAGCCACGTCGCCGGCGGCCCGGTGAGCCGGGCGTCCGGCAGCAGGCGGGCGACCTCGCGGACCACGAGGGCGGTCTCGAGCTCCGCGAGCCCGGCCCCGAGGCAGCGATGCAGGCCGAAGCCGAAGGCGAGCCGGGCGTCGTCGTGCTGTTCGCCGCTGAGGTGCAGCAGGAGCTCGTCGCCGGCGCGGACCTCGTGCTCGCCGACGCGGACGTCCGCCGTGGCGAGGCGCCGCCAGGTGGGCACCGAGGAGCTCGTCCGGAGGCACTCGGCCACGAGCTCGGCCGCGGCCGCCTCCGCCGCATCGGCTCCGGCGCCCCCGTCCGCCCCGGCGCCGAGCGCGGCCCAGCGGGCGGGGTCGGCCAGGGCGCGGGTGAGCGCGGTGGAGATGAGCAGCCGGGTGGTCTCCTGCCCGGCGATCACCAGGAAGTAGCCGAGGGAGACGATCCGCTCGTCGTCGACGCCGGCCTCGTGCAGCGCCGCGAACAGGTTGCCGGGCTGTGCGTCGTCCCCGCGCGCCTCGACGACGGCCCCGCGCAGCCACCGGTGGAAGTCGGCGGCGGAGCGGGCGAGCCGCAGCTGGCGGTCCTCGTCCGGCCAGCCCCAGAACAGTTCGAGGGAGTCGGCGCTCCAGCGGTGCAGCTGCGCCTCGGGCGGGTTGGGCACGCCGGTCAGGGCGGACATCACGCGCGCCGGGACCGCTGCCGCCACGGTGGTCGCCAGGTCCACGGCCCCGCCTGCGCGGCCGGTGTCTGCGAGGGCGGCCGTGAGGGCCGTCCGGGTGGTCGCGAGGATCCGGCCGCGGGCTTCGCGCACCTTCGCCGGGGAGAAGAACGGCGCCACGACGCGACGCACCGCCCGGTGCTCCTCCCCGCCGGCGGAGGCGAGCACGGGCGGCAGCCGGAAGCGGGCGGCGGCGAGGATGCGGCGGGCCGGGCCGCTCAGCGGGACGACCGCCGTGAGGGCGTTGTCCGAGGCGAACGTCCCGGGGTCGGTGAGCACGCGCCGCAGGTCGGCGGGATCGGAGATCCGCAGGTGGTCGCCGCGCACGGCCTCCGGCCGCGGGTCGCCGTGGGCGAACGGGCAGCCCGTGGACGCGCCCCACGCCCGGGCGGCCACGCTCGCCACCGCCTCCAGCGCCGCCCGCAGCCGGGGCTCGGGGACGGCGGTGGTCACGCTCACGCGGAGGCGGGCGATGCCGTCGGGCACGCTGGGCGGGCGGAAGCATCCCACGAGGACGCCGTGCGCGCGCAGCTCCGCGGCCGCGGCGACGGCCTGCTCCGGTCCGGGCATGCGGATCGAGTGGACGGCGCCCGCCCCGACCTCCACGTGCCCGGCCAGCTCGGTCCGGCGGGTGAAGACGTCCACGGCCGTCTCCCGGGCCCGCGCGAGCCGTGCCGCGGGCTCCCCCGTGGCGGCGATCCGGCAGGCGGCCGCCGCGGAGGCGGCGAGCACGGGGGCCAGGGCCGTGTCGAAGACGAAGGTGCGGGCGGTGTTGAGCACGTGGTCGCGCCAGGACCGCGCGGCGGGCCCGCCGAACAGGGCCAGACCGCCCTGGCCGCCGAGGGCCTTCGAGCAGGTGGCGGTGACCACGACGGGCGCCTGCCCCGCCCACAGTCCCAGGGCGCCCGTGCGGCTGCCGCCGGGGACCACGCCGAGCGAGTGGGCCTCGTCCACCACGAGCAGGGCGCCGTGTTCGGCGGCCAGGGCGGCCAGGGCAGGCAGGTCGGCCTCGTCCCCCAGCACGGAGTACAGGGACTCGACCACCAGCACGATCCGTCGCGCCCGCCCTTCGGCGCGCAGCCGGCCGAGGGCGGCCCGGAAGGCGGGCACGCTGTTGTGCTCCACCGTGGTGACCGACGCGCCCGGCAGGGGGGCGAACGCCCCTGAGCGGGCGGTGGCGGCGAGGGCGGTGCCGTCGCGCAGGCTCGCGTGGGCGTGCTCGTCCAGGAGGAAGGCAGTGCCCGGCCCGGCCAGGGCGCCGAGGACGCCGAGGTTCGCGGTGTAGCCGGAGGAGAAGGCGAGGGCGGCATCCGCGCCGGCCAGCGCGGCGGCGGCGGACTCGAGGTCGGCGTGCGCGGGATGCGTCCCCGTGACGACGCGGGAGGCCCGCGCCCCGACCGGTCCCTCGGTGGCGACGCGCGCGGCGGCGGCCCGCACGTCCGGGTGGGCGGCCAGGCCCAGGTAGTCGTTGGCGGCCAGGTCCACGACGTCCGACGACGGCGCGCCCGGCTCCGGCGGTTCGGCGCGGCGCTCCAGGCCGCGGCGCGCGCGGACGGCGGCCCGGGAGCCCAGCCACGAGGACCAGGGGTCGGCGGGCGTGCTCGTGGCCGCGCCGGCCTCGGCGGTGCTCATGCGCAGACCTCCTCGACGGCCCCGGTGACGGCCGCGCAGATCGTGGCGACGTCGTCGTCGGTGCTCACGTAGGGCGGCATCACGTACACCAGCCGCCGGAAGGGGCGCACCCACGCACCGCGGGCGACGGCGGCCCGAGTGACGGGCTCGACGTCCACGGTCCGGTCCAGCTCCACGACGCCGACCGCACCCAGGACCCGTACGTCGGTGACCGCGGGCAGGTCGGCGGCCGCCGCCAGCCCGGCGCGCAGCCCGGCCTCGACGCGGGGCACCTGGGCGGCCCAGCCGTCGCGCGGGTCGGTGAGCAGGTCGAGGGACGCGGAGGCGACCGCGCACATCAGCGGGTTGCCCATGAACGTGGGCCCGTGCAGGAGAGCCCCGGGCATGCCCCGTTCCCGCCGGGAGACCGTCTCGGCGACCTCGGCGGTGCACAGCATGGCCGCGCCCGTCATGGTGCCGCCGGTGAGCGCCTTGCCGAGGCACAGCACGTCCGGGGCGACGCCGGCCCCTTCGCACGCGAGCCAGCGGCCGGTGCGGCCGAAGCCAGTGGCGATCTCGTCGGCGATGAGCAGGAGCCCGTGCTCGTCGCACAGCTCGCGCAGCACGGTGAGGCAGCGCGGGTCGTAGACGCGCATGCCCCCCGCCCCCTGGAGCACGGGTTCAAGGATCACGCCGGCGATCTCGTCCGCATGCGCGGCGGTGAAGGCGCGGGCCTCGTCCTCCCACGCGGCGAGGGCGGCGTCGTCGGCCTCCCAGTGGCCGGCCGGAGCGGCGTCGGGTGCCGTGGGTGCCGCGGCGACGCCCTCGGGCACCCAGCGTGCCGCCGGCGGGCGGGGCAGGAACAGATGCCGAGCCACGAGCGAGGTGAAGGCCGCGTGCATGCCGTCCACGGGATCGCACACGCCCATGGGCGCGGCGGTGTCCCCGTGGTAGCCGCCGCGGACCGTGAGGAATCGGCGGCGGCTGGGCCGGCCGCGCGTCGCCTGGTACTGGAGGGCGAGCTTGAGCGCGACCTCCACCGAGACCGAGCCGGAGTCGGCGAGGAACACGTGCTCGAGCGCGGCGGGGGTGTGCGCGACGAGCCGTTCCGCCAGGTCGACGGCGGGCGCGTGCGTGAGCCCGCCGAACATGACGTGCGGGAAGGCCGCGGCCTGCCGGGTCAGGGCCTCGACGAGCGCGGGGTGCCCGTGCCCGTGCACCACGGACCACCAGGACGCCATCGCGTCGATGGCGCGGTGACGCTCCCCGCCCGGCCCCTCGAGGTCGAGGTGGACGCCCCGGGCACCGCGCACGGCGTAGAGCTGGCGGGCGCCGGCGGTCCCGTAGGGGTGCCAGAGGTGGGCGGCGTCGCGGTCGAGGAGGCCGGCTTCAGCGGGGGCGGTCACGGTGCGCTCAGGCGTTGGCGGGCTCGGCCGTGCCCGCGCCCCGACGGCGCAGCTCGGGCTTCACGGCGCCCTCGGCGCCCGTGTCGGGTCGGGCGTCCTCCGCGGCCCCGGCCTCCGAGGCGACGGCCGCACCGGAGCCGCACGGGCCGGCGTCGTCCGTGCCGGCGCAGCAGCCGCCGGCCGGGGCGCCGTCGTCGGCCGCGGCCTGCTGTGCACGCTCCTCGGCGCCGAGCACGCTGAAGCCGGCGTCGGCGATCATCTGCAGGTCCGCCTCGGCGTCCTGGCCCTCGGAGGTGAGGTAGTCGCCGAGGAAGATCGAGTTGGCCACCTGCAGGCCGACCGGCTGCAGGGAGCGCAGGTGCATCTCGCGGCCGCCGGCGATGCGCAGCTCCTTGTCCGGGCACGCCAGGCGGACCATGGCGAGGATCCGGAGACACTCGAGGGGCGTGAGCTGCTGGTGGCCCTGCAGCGGGGTGCCGTCGAAGGGCATGAGGAAGTTGACGGGGATGGAGTCGGAGTCCAGGTCGCGGAGCGCGAGGACGGCCTCGACGAGCTGCTCGTGCGTCTCCCCCATGCCCGCGATCAGGCCACTGCAGGAGGACAGGCCGGCGGCGCCGGCCCGCTGCACGGTGTCCACGCGCTGCTCGTAGGTGTGGGAGGTGCAGATGGACTCGTAGTGGGACTCGGCCGTGTTGAGGTTGTGGTTGTAGGCGTCGACGCCGGCGTCCTTGAGCTTCTCGGCCTGGCCGTCCTTGAGGAAGCCGAGGCACGCGCACACCTCGACGTCCGGGTGCTGGGCCTTGAGGTCGCCGACCATGCCGGCCACGCGGTCGACGTCGCGGTCCGTGGGACCGGTGCCGGAGGCCACCATGCACACGCGCGAGGCGCCGCCGGCGATGCCCAGGCCCGCCTGGCGGACGGCCTCCTCCGGCTTGAGCCACGTGTAGCGCAGGATCTCGGCCTCGGTGCCGAGCCGCTGGGAGCAGTAGGTGCAGTTCTCCGGGCAGAGGCCGGTCTTGAGGCTGACCAGGTAGTTGACCTTGACGGTGCGGCCGAAGTGCTTCTCGCGCAGGCGCGAGGCCGCCGCGACGATGCGGAACGTGTCCGCGTCCGGGGCGTCCAGCACAGCGACGGCCTCCTCAGCGGTAAGCACGTGGCCCGCCTCGATGCGGTCCACGAGGGCCTCGGGGTCGAGGGCGGCGGGGCGGGGGTCGACGGCGGGGGCGTCCTGGGTGGCGGTCATGATGGCCTCTCCGGTGGGCGGGGCTCGGCCCCGGGCGGGTCTGACCCGAGGGACTCTAACAGTGTTCATTGAACAGTGTTCAGGAGCGCGGGACCATGACCCCGACGTCAGCGCCTGCGCCGGTCCAGAGGGGCCGGCTCGGGCCGGGGCTGCTCCTCGAGCGTCGTCGTCGCCGCGAGGATGCCGTGGGCGGCGGCAGCGAGCGTCGCGCCGAGCAGACCGGCCCCGACCGCCCGAACGCCGGCGTCGTCGATCACGTTCAGCACCAGCCCCGGAACGACCGCGGCCCCCATCAGCAGCATCACCCACGCGGTGGAGCCGGAGCCGGCGTAGAACACGTTGCGGCGAGCCCGCTCCGCCTCAACCCGGTGATGCACCCCTCGCAAGGCGAGCATCGCTCCGAGGGCCGTGACGGCCACCAGCGTGAGACCCCAGCCCAGCCCCAGGTCCTGCCGCAGCCCCGCGAACACACCGGCCGAACCCACCAGGGCAGACGCCACACCGATGCGCCACCGCCACTCACACTCATTCCCCACCCTGCTCACAGCCCCATGCTGACACACGGCCCTCGGAGGCGGAGCGGCAGATTCTGCGGTCCCGGCCGGCGGGATCACTCCTGCGTAAGGGGCGGATGGAACTCCGAGGCGAGCATCGCGTAGGTGGCACCATCCACCCAGCCGCGCGTGAGATGCAGAGACTCCTCCTTGAACGTGCCCTCGTGACGCATCCCCACCTTCTCCATGATGCGCAGACTCGGAGCGTTGTCCGCGAAGGCATGAGCCTCCACGCGTCGCACACCCAGATCGTCGAACGCGAAGCCCAGCAGGGCTCGCGCAAGCTCGGTGCCATAGCCCTGCCCGGCCTGGCGCGGATCGATCGTCCAGCCGAGCTCGGCCTGGGCGTCCCGGGCTTCCTCCTGCGGGCCGTCCTGACTCCACGCGTCCTGCACCGCGACCTTCCCGACACCGACGATGACGTCTCCGGCCCGCACGGTGAGGCGGTCCCCCGCCCCGAGGTAGGACTCGCGCAGCGCGCCCTCACTCTCCGGACGGCCCGAGGTCCACGTCCACACCTGCTCGAGACGGCAGAAGCCCCACACGGCGGGTGCATCGAGACCCCGGAACGGGGTGAGGGTCAGCCGGCGGGCTCGCAGCGGGAAGCAGACGCCTCGACTCGCGGCGAGCTCCAGGAGAGGGGTGGCCATGACAGACAGGGTACGAACAAAAGTCCTCGAGTCAGCCCCCGGACAGACCAGTGCCCACACCCTGCGTCGATGTCAGATCCACGCGGCCTCTCAGGGCCCGTTGACCTCGGGCAGATCCCGCCACGGAGTCCCGCACCTGCACCGGTAGATGATCGCTTCGCCCATCGTGCGGGCATCCGAGAAGGGTCGACCCTGCCGGCCCGTGCGGTCTGGAGCAGCGGGGCGATCAGCTCCGATTTGGCGTCGGAGACGACCTGGAACCGGGACATAGCCTCCCGGGTCTCAGCGGGTCCCTGGATCCATTCTCAGACACGCCCTAGGCCATCTCCAGCGTCGAGGCCCGCCTCACAACAGAGGAGGTCCTCGCTGCTCACTCCGGCCGGGCCGGCCGACGTCGTCGTGGGCTGGGGTGAGGGCCTGTCCGGGCTGCTGGCGTTCATCACGCAGATGGCGCTCGTGCTCATGCTCGGACACATCCTGGCGAACACCGGCCCGGTGCGCCGTCTGCTCGCCAGGCTCGCCAGCATTCCCCGCACGCCCCTGGCCGCCTACATCTTCGTGTTCGTGGTGGCGGCGGCGGCCTCCCTCATCACGTGGGGCCTGGGCCTGGTGGTCGGTGCGCTGCTGGCCAAGGAGGTCGCGGCGCAGGCCCGTGAGCGCGGGCTGGTCCTGCACTTCCCGATGCTGGTGGCCGCCGGGTTCTCCGGGTTCGTGGTGTGGCACATGGGGTACTCGGGCTCCGGCCCGCTGACGGCCGCCACCCCCGGTTCGTTCCTCACGGAGAGCCTGGACGGCCGGACGGTCCCGGTCTCGGAGACCACCTTCTCCTGGTGGAACATCACCGCCGCCGTGGTGACCGTGCTCGTCGTGGCCCTGGCCCTGTTCCTCGTCGCCCCGCGCGCCGGGGACCGGATCGTGGAGCTGGAGATCGACGCGCGGGACCAGGACGCCGTGCCCGCACCGGAGATCGAGACGCCGGCGGACCGCCTCGACGCCTCCCGTGTCCCCACGCTCCTCGTGGGCGCCATGCTCGTGGTCTATCTGGTGATGCACTTCGTCGGCGGCGGCACCCTCACCCTGGACATCGTCAACTGGTCCTTCCTCGCGCTGATCCTGCTGCTGGTGCGCAGCCCGCACGAGCTGATCGGCCTCACCCAGTCGGCCGCGTCCAACGTGGGCGAGATCCTGCTGCAGTTCCCCCTCTACGCGGGCATCCTCGGCATGATGACGACCACCGGCCTGGTGGCGGTGCTCTCGGACGCCTTCGTGGCGATCTCGAACCCGGTGACGTTCGGCCTGCTGGCGTTCCTGGCCGCGGGCCTCGTGAACTTCTTCGTCCCCTCCGGCGGCGGACAGTTCGCCGTGCAGGGCCCGATCATGCTCCAGGCCGGGGAGGCGCTCGGCGTGGACCCGGCAATCACCATCATGGCCGTCTCCTACGGCGACCAGTGGACCAACATGATCCAGCCGTTCTGGGCAATCCCCCTTCTGGCGATCGCCGGGCTGAAGATGCGCGACATCCTGGGGTACACCACGGTCGTGCTGCTCGCGTCGGGGCTCGTCTTCGGCGGCACGCTCCTGCTCGTCTCGCTCTGACCCGATCGGCCGATGCCGGACGTGGCAGGACAGACGAAGGGCCCCGGGATCACCGGGGCCCATCGCCTGTCATCACTCGCACCTTCATCACTCGCACCTCGATGAAGTGGTTCCACCGTACGAACCGAGCATGGGCGCAGCCGTCACGCAGCCTGGCAGTTGCCTGGCAATGGCCGCCTCAGCCCAGGGCACCGCCGGACTCCGCCAGGTAGCACGTGCCGCACAGGGACTCGTAGGTCACCTGGACACCGTCGATCGCCACCTGGTCCCCCTCGAACACGAAGTGCTCGGCGCCCGTGGCCGGGTCAACGACCTTGCGCGTGTTGAACACCGCCTTCCGGCCGCACCGGCAGATGGTCTTCAGCTCCTCGAGGGAGTGCGCCAGCTCCAGCAGCCGCGCGGAGCCCGGGAAGGAGCGGGTGCGGAAGTCGGTGCGCAGTCCGTAGGCGATCACGGGGACGCCGTCGAGCACGGCGATGCGCAGCAGGTCGTCCACCTGCGCCGGCTCGAGGAACTGTGCCTCGTCCACGAGCAGACACGCCACGGGCGGGGCCTCCACGTGCCCCACGAGGGCGTCCGGGTCGTCACCGGTGGCGTGCCGGCGGAACAGCTCCCGCACGTCCGCGCCCGCCGGGACGAGGAAGTCCACGGCGCGGGTCACACCGAGGCGGGAGACGACGTCGCCCTCCCCCTTCACGTCCACCTCCGGCTTGGCCAGCAGCACCCGCTGGCCGCGCTCCTCGTAGTTGAAGGCGGCCTGCAGCAGGCCCGTGGACTTGCCGGAGTTCATGGCCCCGTAGCGGAAGTAGAGCTTGGCCACGGCTCCGCTCAGCCCTGGGCGCGGCCCTGGCCGGCCTCGATCTGCTCTGCGGCCGTGGGGTCCGAGTCCCGCAGGAAGGTGCGGATGCGCTCGACCTCCTCGGACTCCCCGATCCCGGCGGCCGCGCGGCCCAGCGCGTACAGGGCGCGCAGGAAGCCGCGGTTGGGCTCGTGGGCGTACGGCACCGGGCCGGCGCCGCGCCACCCCGCCCGGCGCAGCGCGTCCAGACCCCGGTGGTAGCCGACGCGGGCGTACGCATAGGAGTCCACGGTCCGGCCCTTGGCCCACGCGTCCTCCGCCATGAGCGCCCACACCAGGGAGGACTCGGGCGCCACCGGCACGATGTCCTCGGGCAGGTCACCTGCCTCGAGCCGGGCCAGCACCTCCGGCTCCTCCGGCAGGCGCGTGGCCGGCGGCTCCATCAGGTTCTTGCCGATCAGGGACTCGGACATGGGATGCCTCTTCTCCTCGCGGACGATGCGGTCGCGGCCGAGTCTATCGACGGCGCCGGACGCCGGACGGATCGCCGTCCCCGCGTCCAGGACGGTCCGGTACCGTAGGCGCAGCGTCCGTCCGCAGCCCCACGCTCCCGGGGCCGGGCCGCCGATGCCGTCGAAGGAGCCTCCATGACCCACCCCGCGCCCGCCCGCCGCCGTGCCCCGCTGGCCGTCGGCGTCGCCGCCCTCGCCCTCGCCCTGGCCGGCTGCGGCTCGGCCGGCCAGTCCGGTGAGCCCGCCTCGTCGACCGCCGCGGCACCCAGCGGATCGGCGGCCTCGGCCGCAGCCGGCTCGGCCACGGAGAGCCCCACCGACCCCGCGTCCGCCGCGGCGTCCCGCGTCCGTGAGGCCCTCGCGTCGGAGTCCGCCGAGGGCACCCCGCGCGCCGAGCCGCGTCAGGCGTTCGAGACCGTCGGCCCGGGCATCAAGGACGGCGCCGCCACCGAGGCCTGGAAGAACACGGCGGCGGTCCGCAACGACACCGTCTCCGTGATGGACTGCACGCGCGACGTCCTGGACCAGCGCACCCTGGACGCCGTCGCCACGCACATCCCGGACAGCTCGAACATCGAGATCGTGCAGCTGTTCGCCTCGCAGGACGAGACCCACGAGTTCCTCACCTGCGTCTACAACGGCTACTTCGAGTACAGCCCCGGCATGCCCCTGGCGCAGGTCCACTACCAGCACAACCTCGACGGCTCCCGCCTGGAGTGGTGCCAGGAGGAGCCCGCCGCCGTGGCGGACGAGTACACGTTCGACCCGAAGACCGGCAAGGGGCTGCTCGCCCTGCTGCGCCCCGGCATGGTCGGCGGCCAGGACGGCGCCCCCCTGCTGCCCCAGCGCACCGCGTGGGCCTGCTCCGAGGACGGCAGCGAGATGGTCTCCGTGACCATGGGCTCGATGGAGGGCTTCGGTGACGCCAACGGCGGCCTCACCCAGGTGAAGAACTCGCCGGTCGCGCAGAGCACCACCCTCGTCACCGAGACCCGCGACCACCTCGCGGACACCGTGCTGAAGGACGCCGGGGACTTCCAGGAGGTCATCAAGCTCAGCTCGCCGTTCTTCCTGAACGCGCAGATGGACGAGGAGACCCTGGCCCAGGCCCGGGAGATCCCCACCGGCCGCGTGCCCGACGAGCTGCTGAACAACCAGTCCACGATCGACCGCCCCGAGGGCGCCCCCGGCCCCGTGGCCCCCGGCCAGCCGCCGCGGCCGTTCCAGGGCGCCGCGCGGGAGGCCGCCGAATCCCAGCGGGCCGCGGAGGCGTCCGCCTCGGCGTCGGCCAGCCCGTCACCGACGAAGTCGGCCTCGGCCTCGGCCTCGCCGTCCCCCTCCACGTCCGGGGACTGACGTCCCGGCACGACGACGGCCGGTCACCTCGTGAGGTGACCGGCCGTCGTCGTGGGGCCCGGCGGATCAGGCCTTCGCCGCGGCGTCGTCCTGACTGGCGAAGTGCCGGCGGTACGCGCCCAGGGTGAGGAACGCCGGGTACTCCGGCGGCAGGGCCGACTCGCAGAACACGCGCACCGCGTCCTCGAACCGGTGGCCCTCGGGCAGCGGGCCGGCGAGGATCCGAGCGTGCTCCTCGCGGATCAGCTGCTCCATCCAGCCGCGGTTGGCGGTCCGCACGCCGCCCTCGGTCAGCTGCACACCGGTGCCGTTGTGGGCCCACTGCCAGATCTGGGACCGGGAGATCTCCGCCGTGGCGGCGTCCTCCATGAGTCCGTGGATCGCGGCGGCGCCGTTCCCCCGCAGCCAGGACTCGATGTAGCGGATCCCGACCTCGATGTTCATCCGCACGCCGGCCTCGGTCACCGAGCCCGTGGTCGCGGCGACGTCGAGCAGGGCGGCCTCGTCCGGCTCCACGTCCTCGCGACGGCGGGTGCGGATCTGGTTCGGGGCCTCGCCGAGCACGGCGTCGAACTCCTCCCGGGCGACCGGCACGAGGTCCGGGTGCGCCACCCACGAGCCGTCGAAGCCGTCGCCGGCCTCGCGGGCCTTGTCCGCGCGCACCTTCTCCAGCGCGGCGGCGTTGGCCTCCTCGTTCCGGCGGTCCGGGATCACGGCAGACATGCCGCCGATCGCCGAGGCGCCGCGCCGGTGGCAGGCCCGGACCAGCTGCTCCGTGTAGGCCCGCATCATCGGCTGGGTCATGGTCACCTCCGAGCGGTCCGGGAGGACGAACTCGGCCCCGCGGTCCCGGAAGTTCTTGATGATGGAGAAGATGTAGTCCCAGCGGCCGGCGTTGAGGCCCGCGGCGTGGTTGCGCAGCTGGTACAGGATCTCCTCCATCTGGAACGCCGCGGTGATCGTCTCGATCAGCACGGTGGCCCGGATGGTGCCCTGGGGGATGCCCAGCTCGTCCTGCGCCGCCACGAACACGCAGTTCCACAGCCGCGCCTCGAGATGGGACTCGAGCTTGGGCAGGTAGAAGTACGGGCCGTGGCCGCGGCGGATCAGCTCGTCGGCGTTGTGGAAGAAGTACAGGCCGAAGTCCACGAGGGCGCCGGCCATCGGCTCGCCGTCCACGCGGATGTGGTCCTCGAGGAGGTGCCAGCCGCGCGGGCGGACGATGATGGTCGGCCGGTCCGTGAGCTCGCGCTCGCGCAGCCGGTACTCCTTGCCCTCGGGGGAGGTGAAGTCGATCTGGTCGCGGATCGCGTCGAACAGGTTGACCTGCCCGTCCAGCATCCGGTCCCAGGACGGCGTCGAGGAGTCCTCGAAGTCGGCGAGCCAGCCCGAGGCGCCCGAGTTGAGGGCGTTGATCGTCATCTTCCGATCCACGGGGCCGGTGATCTCCACGCGGCGGTCCTGCAGGCCGGGGGCCAGCGGCGCCACACGCCAGGAGTCGTCCTCGCGGACCCGGCGGGTGGACCGCAGGTAGTGCGGGTTCCAGCCGTCGGTGATGCGGCGCCGGGTGTACTCCCGCTCCTCGAGCAGCCGCCGACGGCGGTCCTCGGCCAGCCGGTGCAGGCGGCCGAGGAACGCCAGCGCCTCGTCCGTGAGGATCTCGGCCTGCCGCCCGTCGACCGGCCCGTGGACGGTCACCACGGGGGCGGCGCCCTCGGGGATGACGACGGGGATGGCCTGGGTGCTCACGTCATGCGGCAGGGGCGTGTGCTCCCGAACGTCGTCGGCATGGATCTCGTGCAGGGTGGGGGTCGTGGTCTGCGGGCTCATGGGACTGCCTCCTCGCGGTCTCGGCTGAGCGGATCAGTGGAACTGGCCGGACTCCGTGGAGCCCGCCAGGGCCACCGTGGAGCTGTCCGGGTTGATGGCGGTGGACACGGCGTCGAAGTAGCCGGTGCCGACCTCGCGCTGGTGCTTGGTCGCGGTGTAGCCGCGGGCCTCGTCGGCGAACTCGCGCTCCTGCAGCTCGACGTACGCGGACATCTGGCGCTCGTTGTATCCCTTGGCCAGGTCGAACATCGAGTGGTTCAGGGCGTGGAAGCCGGCCAGCGTGATGAACTGGAAGGTGTAGCCCATGGCGCCCAGCTCGCGCTGGAACTTGGCGATGGTGTCGTCGTCGAGGTTCTTCTTCCAGTTGAAGGACGGCGAGCAGTTGTAGGCCAGCATCTGGTCCGGGAACTCGGCCTTGACGGCCTCGGCGAACTTCCGGGCCAGCTCGAGGTCCGGCGTGCCGGTCTCCATCCAGATCAGGTCCGCGTGGGGGGCGTAGGCCTTGGCGCGGGCGATGCAGGGCTCGACGCCGTTGCGGACCTTGTAGAAGCCCTCCGCGGTGCGCTCACCGGTGATGAACTCGGCGTCGCGCTCGTCCACGTCCGAGGTGATCAGGGTGGCCGCCTCGGCATCAGTGCGGGCGATGATCACGCTGGGCACGTCGGCGACGTCGGCGGCCAGGCGGGCGGCGTTGAGCGTGCGGATGTGCTGGCCGGTGGGGATGAGCACCTTGCCGCCGAGGTGGCCGCACTTCTTCTCGGAGGCCAGCTGGTCCTCCCAGTGCACACCGGAGGCGCCGGCGGTGATCATCGACTTCATGAGCTCGTAGGCGTTGAGCGGGCCGCCGAAGCCGGCCTCGGCGTCGGCCACGATCGGCACGAGCCAGTCCTCGACGCTGCTGACGCCCTCGGCGTGCTCGATCTGGTCCGCGCGCAGCAGGGCGTTGTTGATGCGGCGCACCACCTGCGGCACGGAGTTGGCCGGGTACAGGGACTGGTCCGGGTACGTGTGGCCAGAGAGGTTGGCGTCCGCGGCGACCTGCCAGCCGGAGAGGTAGATGGCGCGCAGCCCGGCCTTGACCTGCTGGACGGCCTGGTTGCCGGTGAGGGCGCCGAGGGCGTTGGTGAACTCACCGCGGGCGTTCTCGTCCTTCAGCTGGGTCCACAGCTTCTCGGCGCCGCGGCGGGCCAGCGTGTGCTCCTCCTGGATGCGGCCGCGGAGACGGACGACGTCCTCGGCGGTGAAGCTGCGCTCGACGCCGGCCCAGCGGGGGTTGTTGTCCCAGTCGTGCTGGAGCTGTTCGGCGGAGGCGGGAGTGGAGTGGTGGGGCTGGGTGGTCATGACGTCCTCCTGAGGATCGGTCCGGTTCGTGAAGGGTTCGGTGCGACGTGTCCGTCGCTGCCGTTGACATCCACCTTGGCCCCGGGCAAGGCCCTCTGGAGCACAAAATCGGTGGAAACTCCGGCTGTTCCTGCCACTGGGTCAGAACGTGACAGTCCTTGCGCCCCCATGTGGCATGGATCACGGCAACGGCCCCCCGCTTGTCAAGAATGTGACTTTCTTTCCGAAACACGTGATCTCCTCCCCGGTTCCGTCTACAGTTCCGCGCATGATGACCCGCCCGCTTCCCGAGGACAGCGCGACCGTGGACACCGTCGCGCTGGGCCGCCGCGTCCGGCACCTGCGCAAGCAGGCCGGCCTCACCCTGGACCAGCTCGCGGAGCGCACGGGAGTCAGCGGCTCGCACCTGTCCCTCGTGGAGAACGCCCGCCGCGAGCCGCGGCTCTCGCTGGTCCAGCGGATCGCGGAGGTCCTGGGCGTGCCGGTCGAGGACCTGCTGACCGGCCGGGCCCCCACCCGTCGGGCCGAACTGGAGATCGAGGTCGAACGGTTCGCGCGCTCGGAGCACTACGCCTCCCTCGGCCTGCCGCCGCTGCGCATCGGGCCCCGCACCCCCACCGAGGTCCTCGAGGTGATCGCGGGGCTGGAGGCCGAGCTGCGCCGTCGCCTGGAGGAGCAGGCCGCCACCCCCGAGGAGGCGCGCCGCGCCAACGCCCAGCTGCGCGCCCGGATGCGCGCGGTGGACAACCACTACCCCGACCTCGAGGCCGAGGCGCATCGGCTGCTCGACGCGATCGGCCACACGGGCGGGCCGCTGGGCCTGCACGCGGTCTCGGAGCTGGCCGAGCACCTCGGCTTCACCCTGCGCTTCGTCCCGGACCTGCCGCACTCCACGCGCTCCGTCACGGACCTCAAGCACGGGCGCATCCACATCAGCGGCTCCCGCTCGTCGGACCACGACCGCCGCACGGTGGTGCTCCAGGCCCTCGCCGCCGCCGTCCTGGGCCACGGCGAGCCGCGGGACTACGAGGACTTCCTCGCCCAGCGTGTGGCGGTGAACTACCTGGCGGGCGCGCTGCTCATGCCGCAGCGGGCGGCGTCGTCGCTGCTGCGGGCCGCCCAGAAGCGCCGGGACCTGTCCGTGGACGACCTGAAGGACGCGTTCGGCGTCTCCTATGAGGCCGCCGCGCACCGGTTCACCAACCTGGCCACCGTGGACCTGGGCATCCGCTGCCACTTCCAGAAGGTCCACGAGACCGGGGTGATCCACAAGGCCTACGAGAATGACGGGATCGTGTTCCCCGCCGACCACACCGGTGCGATCGAGGGCCAGCAGGCGTGCCGGAAGTGGGGCGCACGGCAGGCGTTCTCCCGCAACGACCGGTTCCGCGCCCACGCCCAGTACACGGACTCGCCCAACGGGACGTTCTGGTGCACCTCGATGATCGAGAACGGCCCCGACGGACTGTTCGCCCTCTCCGTGGGCACCCCGTTCGAGCATGCCCGGTACTTCCGCGGCGCGGACACCCGCCACCGGGTCACCTCCACGTGCCCGGATCCGCGCTGCTGCCGCCGCCCCGACCCCGAGCTCGAGGCCGCGTGGGGCGGGCACGTGTGGCCCGCGGCCCGCATGCACGCGCATCTGCTGGCGGCCATGCCCACGCAGACCTTCCCCGGTGTGGACGAGCGCGAGGTCTTCGAGTTCCTCCAGGCCCAGGAGGAGCGGGAGGGCTGAGGACGACGCCGGCCCGCACCCTCACGCGAGGGTGCGGGCCGGTGCGGCGGACGGCGGGGTCAGCCGATGCTCTTGCCGGCCGAGTTCAGCTCGGTGCAGGCCTGGACCACGCGGGCGGCCATGGCCTCCTCGGCCTTGGCGCCCCACACGCGGGGGTCGTACTGCTTCTTGTCGCCGACCTCGCCGTCGACCTTCAGGACGCCGTCGTAGTTCTCGAACATGTGCCCGGCCACGGGGCGGGTGAACGCGTACTGGGTGTCCGTGTCCACGTTCATCTTCACGACGCCGTACTCCACCGAGTCGGCGATCTCCTGGGCGGCGGAGCCGGAGCCGCCGTGGAACACGAGGTCGAACGGGCGCTCCCTGCCGAACTTCTCACCCACGGCCTGCTGGATCTCCTGCAGGATCTCCGGGCGCAGCTTCACGTTGCCCGGCTTGTAGACGCCGTGCACGTTGCCGAAGGTCAGCGCGGTGAGGTAGCGACCGTTCTCGCCGAGGCCGAGTGCCTCCACCGTGGCGATGCCGTCCGCCACGGTGGTGTAGAGCTTCTCGTTGATCTCGTGGGCCACGCCGTCCTCCTCGCCGCCCACGACGCCGATCTCCACCTCGAGGATCTGCTTGTTGGCGTGGGTGCGGGCGAGCAGCTCGCGGCCGATCCGCAGGTTCTCCTCGAGGGTCTCGGCGGAGCCGTCCCACATGTGGGAGTTGAAGATCGGGTCGCGCCCGGCCTTCACCTCGGCCTCGGAGGCGTCCAGCAGGGGCAGGACGAAGTCCTCGAGCTTGTCCTGGGGGCAGTGGTCCGTGTGCAGGGCGATGTTCACGGAGTGCTTCTTGGCGACCTCGCGCGCGAACGCGGCGAACGCCAGCGAGCCGGCGACCATGTCCTTCACGGAGGAGCCGGAGAAGTAGGCGGCACCGCCGGTGGAGACCTGGATGATGCCGTCCGAGCCGGCCTCGGCGAAGCCGCGGATGGCGGCGTTCAGGGTCTGGGAGCTGGTGACGTTGATCGCCGGGTAGGCGAAGGCGCCGTTCTTGGCGGCGTCGATCATCTCGGCGTACTTCTCCGGGGATGCGATGGGCATGCTGCAGCTCCTAGGCGTCGTCGACTCAGGCAGGCGGGGGAGCGCGGCGGGCGCGACACCCTCGGGCTCATCCTATCCGCGCGGCCGGACCCGCCCCAGGGCCCCGGGCCCGACGGCGACGCCGGTCTGGGCACGACCCCGCCGTTACCTTAGGATGAGCTGCGTCACATTCGCATCCGAGAGACCGGAGACCGCCATGGCCCCCGTACGCCGCCCCTCCCGCCCCCTCGCCCTGGCCGCCGCCGTGGCCGTCGTCGCCGGGTTCGGCGCGCCACACGCGGCCCTGGCCCAGGAGTCCGCCCCTGCCCCCGACGCGCCGGAGGTGAGCTCCGCCGTCGAGGACCTCTCGCAGCCGGCCACGACGGCCGAGGACGCCCGCTGGAACGCGGCCCGGGACACCCTGGCGGCCGCCTCGGCCGACGACCCCTTCTACCTGCCGCCCACCACCCTGCCCTCGACCCCCGGCGCCCTGATCCGCACCGAGCCCACCGCCTTCTACCTGGACCCGGTGCGACTGGTGCAGGTGCCGGCGCACGCCACGCGCATCATGTACGCCTCGCAGGACGCCCAGGGCCGACCCATCGCCGTGACCGGCACCGTGCTGACCCCCACCGCCCCGTGGACGGGCGCCGGCGAGCGCCCCGTGATCAGCTACGCGGTGGGGACCCAGGGGGCGGCGGACCGCTGCGCCCCGTCCCGCACCCTCTCCACCGGCGTGCAGTACGAGGGCGTCGGGATCACGTCCCTGCTGAGCCGCGGCCACGCCGTGGTCGTCACCGACTACGAGGGCCTGGGCACCCCGGGCACGCACACCTACATGGTCCGGGAGGCCCAGGCGCACGCCGTCCTCGACGCGGTGCGCGCGGCCGCCCAGGTGTCGGGGTCGGGCGTCACCGCGACCGCGCCGGTCGCGCTCGCGGGCTACTCACAGGGCGGCGGGGCGGCCGCGGCCGCCGCCGAGCTCGCGCCCGAGTACGCCCCGGAGCTGGACCTCAAGGGCGCCTACGCGGGCGCCCCGCCGGCCGACCTCGTGCAGGTCGCGGGCCGGATCGACGGCGGTCTCTACGCGGCCTTCCTGCTCTACGCGATGGCCGGGCAGCTCGCCGCGTACGACGTGGACCCGGCCACGCACCTCAACGAGACCGGCCTGACGGCCCTCGACGGCGCGGCCGAGACCTGCCTGGCAGGCAGCCTCGCCTACGCGCACCTCGACTCCGCCACACTGACCCACACGGGGCAGGACTTCCCTGAGCTCGTCCGCTCCGATGCCGAGCTGGCCGGGATCCTCGCCGAGCAGCGGATCGGCGCACCGGGCCGCCGTCCGGACGTGCCGGTGATGATCGCGCACTCCGTCACGGACGACGTCATCCCGTACCGCACCGGCCGCGACCTGGGCCGCCGCTGGTGCGCGGAGGGCGCGCGGGTGCGTTTCGACCCGCTCCTCACCCCGACCCACGTGGGCGGCCACGTGGCCTCGCTGCCGCGGATGGGGGCGTTCCTGGACGCGACCCTCGCCGACCGCTGGACCGCCGACTCGTGCGGGTGGTTCTGAGCCTCGGCTAGCGTCGGGGCCAGGACCGTCCCGCCCACCGAAGGAGCAGTCATGCGCGCCGAGCAGGTCACCGATCCCATCGCCTACCACGGCGAGGGCCCCGTCTGGGCCGCCTCGTGGGGCAGCGCCGCCGAGGGCGTGACCGCCGGCGGCGGCCTGCGCTGGGTGGACATGCTCGCCGGGGACGTCCTGTCCCTGCGCACCGACGGGACGGTGGACCGCACGCACGTCGGCGACGTGGCCGCCGCGCTGCGCCCGCGTGCGGGGGGTGGCGCCGTCGTCGCGGTGGAGCGGGGCTTCGCCCTGATCTCGCCCGAGGGCGAGCTGACGACGCTGCCCGAGCTGTGGGGCGCGGACGCCGGGATCCGGATGAACGAGGGCGGCTGTGACCCGGACGGCCGGTTCCACTGCGGCACCATGGCGTACGCCAAGACCCCCGGCGCCGCGAACCTCTACCGGCTCGCCCCCGGCCCCGACGGCGGCGCCGGCGAGGTGGACGTCGTGCTGACCGGCGCGACGACGTCCAACGGCCTCGAGTGGAGCCCGGACGGCACGCGGGCCTACTACAACGACACCCCCACACGGCAGGTGGCCGTGTTCGACTACTCCCGCGAGGAGGGCCTGACGAACCGCCGCGTGCTCGTGGACGTGCTCGACGGCGAGGGCAAGCCGGACGGGCTCACCGTGGACGCCGAGGGCGGGATCTGGGTGGCCGTGATCAGCCACGGGCAGATCCACCGGTACACGCCCGAGGGGACGCTCGACGAGGTGGTCGAGGTGCCCGTGCAGAAGACGACGGCGTGCACCTTCGGCGGCGACGACCTCGGCACCCTCTACATCACCACCTCCTGGGAGAACCTGGAGCGCGGCGAGGACCCGCTGGCCGGGGCCCTGTTCGCCGTCCGCCCGGGGGTGACGGGTCTGCCGGCCCGGCCCTTCGCGGGCTGAGGCCGTCACACCGCACGTCGTCGGCGCGGTCCTGCGCGGTCCTGCGCCGTTCTGCGCGGCGAGCCAGACGAATCTGCGGCCCAGAGTCTCCTTTCAGCACGGAATCGTCTGGCTCGCGCCGGACTCAGGGGACGGCCGCGTGCTGCCGAATCCACGCGTGCATCGCGATGCCGGCGGCCACGCCCGCGTTGATCGAGCGGGTGGAGCCGTACTGCGCGATGGACAGCACCGCGCTCGACGCCGCCCGCACCTCCGCAGAGAGCCCCGGCCCCTCCTGCCCGAAGACGAGCACGCAGGCGCGCGGGAAGTCGAAGGTCTCCACCGGCACCGACTCGGGGAACAGGTCCACGCCGAGCACGGGCAGCCCCTCCCCCGCCGCCCACTCCGTGAACGCCTCCACCGTCTCGTGGTGGCGCACGTGCAGGTAGCGGTCGGTGACCATGGCGCCGCGCCGGTTCCAGCGGCGCCGCCCGATGATGTGCACCCCGGCGGCGTTGAACGCGTTGGCGGTGCGCACGACGGTGCCGATGTTCAGGTCGTGCTGCCAGTTCTCGATGGCCACGTGGAACGGGTGGCGCCGCGCGTCGAGGTCCGCGACGATCGCCTCGAGGCTCCAATAGCGGTAGTGGTCGAGCACGTTGCGGCGGTCGCCGTGCGCGAGCAGCTCCGGGTCGTAGCGGGGGTCCTCCGGCCACGGGCCGGTCCACGGGCCCACGCCGACCTCGCGGGGCGCGGCGCCGTCCTCGGCCGGCGCGGGCTCGCTCAGCGGCCGGCCTCGGACCGGTCGACGGCGGCCCAGGCGGCCCCGGCGGACACCGCGGCCACGGAGAGCACCGCCGGCCACGCACCGATCTTCTTGGCCAGCGGGTGGGAGGCGCCGAAGCCGCCGAGGTACAGGGCGGCCAGGCCCCCGGTGACGGCCGGCCCACGCGTGGCCAACCACGTCCGGCCGGCATACAGGCCGGCGGTGGCCAGCACGACACCGCCGAGCGGCCGGATGCCGGTCTCACGGGCGGTCAGGTAGCCGCCGATCAGACCGAATGCGGTGACCGGGGCCGTGGAGACGGCGTGGGCGGGGAGCAGGGTCTTGCCGTCGCGGACGACGGGCGGGGCATGACGCGGAGTCTTCATGGCGCCACCGTAGCGCGCGCATCCTGGAATCCGCCGGGGGCCGCCGTCGGGGAGAATGTCCGGGTGAGCATGATCGACAACGCCGTGTACGTGGACGGGCGGCGCGTCCACGCCCCCTCCACCCTCGAAGACACCTGGGAGGCGTGCGAGCGCACCGGCGGCATGGCCTGGCTGGGCCTGTACCGCCCGGACATGGCCGAGCTCCAAGCGGTCGCGGAAGAGCTGCGCCTGCACCCGCTCGCCGTCGAGGACGCCCTCACCGGGGGCGAGCGCGCCAAGCTGGACCGCTACGGCGAGGACTCGTTCATGGTCCTGCACCCGGCCCGCTACATCGACCGCACCGAGACCGTGGAGTTCGGCGAGCTGAGCGTCTTCACCGGCGAGCACTACGTGGTGACGGTGCGTCACGCGGAGGAGCCTGACCTGGCCGCCGTGCGTCGGTTCCTGGAGACGGAGGGCCGCGAGCGCCTCGCGATGGGGCCGTGGCAGGTCACCCTGGAGATCCTGGACCGGGTCGTGGACGACTACTTCCCCGTGGCCGACGGCCTCGAACAGGACATCGAGGAGATCGAGGGCCAGGTCTTCGCCGGCGACGGGCACGTCTCCCGGCGCATCTACCAGCTCTCCCGCGAGGTGCTGAACTTCCAGCACGCCATCCGCGCGCTGCCGTCCATCGTGGAACAGCTCCAGGAGGAGGTGCGCACCCGCCTGCACGAGGACACCCGCCGCCTCGACGCCGACGGCCTGCCCCGGCGCGACGACGCCCACGCCTGGGAGGACGAGGAGCTCAGCGATCAGGCGCGCCTCGAGGTGGAGAACCTGCGCCGCCTGCGTGACGTCCACGACCACACCGTCCAGATCAACGAGCGCGTGACGACCATGCGCCAGATGCTCCACAGCGCCCTCGAGCTGGACTCGACGCTGGCGTCGAAGCGGCTGTCCGAGCAGTCGATCGCCCAGAACGAGCAGGTCAAGCAGATCTCGTCCTGGGCGGCGATCATCTTCGCGCCGCAGCTGGTGGGCTCGGTCTACGGCATGAACTTCGACGGCATGCCCGAGCTGCACTGGACGTTCGGCTATCCGTTCGCCCTGGGACTCATGCTGGCGGTGGCCCTCACGCTGTTCGTGCTGTTCAAGCGCGCGGACTGGCTCTAGGCGGGCGGCGCGCGGGGCAGTCCGAGGCTCAGTCGAGGCCGAGCTCGTCCTTGCCGAACGCGTACAGGTACGGCACGTCCGCCTCCTCGGCCACGCGCTCGGCGGCGCCGGTCGCACGGTCCACGATCACAGCCACGGCCTGGACGTCGCCGCCCGCGTTGCGCACGCCCTCGACGGCGGTCAGCGCGGAGCCGCCCGTCGTCGAGGTGTCCTCCAGCACGACGACGCGGCGCCCGTCCACGCCCGGGCCCTCCACCTGCCGGCCCATGCCGTACGACTTCTGCGCCTTGCGCACCACGAACGCGTCGAGCGCGCGGCCCGCGGCGCCGGCCTGGTGCATCATCGCGGTGGCCACGGGGTCGGCGCCCATGGTGAGACCGCCCACGGCGTCGAACCCGATCCCGTTCTCTTCGAGCAGGCGCAGCATCACGCGGCCGATCAGCGGGGCGGCCTCGTGGTGCAGGGTGACCCGACGCAGGTCCACGTAGTAGTCCGCCTCCTTGCCGGAGGACAGGGTCACCCGGCCGTGCACCACAGCCAGATCCTGGATGAGCTGCTTGAGCCGCTCGCGGTCCTGCTCGGGCGTGGGGACGGTGGGGGTCTGCGCGTCGGTCATGCCGCCCATGCTAGTGCGGGCCCGACCGCCCCTGCCGCTTCCGTCCCGGACTGGCTAGGCTCAGGCCATGAGCGAGATCCAGCACGACGACGCCGTCCAGCATCCCTCCGGCCTGCCCCTGGCGCACTGGCTCACCCTCACCGAGGGCCTGATCGCGGCGCGCGTGGCCGAGAGCCTCGAGGAGCACGGCCTCACCCGCGCCCAGTGGCAGTTTCTGAACACCCTCACGGTGGCCCCGCAGTCCCGCGCCGAGCTCGAGGCCGGCTTCGAGGAGGAGCAGCGCGGCGCGGTGTCCGGTCAGATCGAGGAGCTGGTCGAGTCCCGCTGGGTGACGGTCGAGGGCGACCTCTACACCCTCACCGCCACGGGCCGCACCGCGGGCGCCCGCGTCGGTGAGGCGGTCGAGGCCCTGCGTGCCGAGGCGACGGCGGACGTCCCGCGGGACCAGATCGACGACGCCGTCCGCGTCCTGCGCCGCATCGCCCGCAACCTGGGGCACCCGGACGCGTGAGCCGTCGTCGCCGACCGACCCTGTCCCCGTGCGCGGGGCCGGTCCTACGCTGACCGGCATGCGTGAACTCCAGCAGCGGATCATCGCCGAGCAGTGCGTCCTCCCTGAGATCGACCCCGCGGCCGAAGTCGAACGGCGCGTGGCCTTCCTCGCCGACTACCTCGCGGCCACGGGCGCGTCCGGCTTCGTCCTGGGCATCTCCGGCGGCGTGGACTCCACCGTGGGCGGCCGGCTGGCCCAGCTCGCCGTCGAGCGTCGCCGCGCCCAGCTCGGCGTCACGGACGCCGTCGCCCTGGGCGGCCCCGACACCACTCCGCCGGGTGAGGCGGGGGTGGGCGCCGACGTCGTGCCCTCCCGCGAGAACCCCCGGTTCACCGCCGTGCGCCTGCCCTACAAGGTGCAGCACGACGAGGCGGATGCCCGGGCGGCCATGGACTTCGTGGGTGCGGATCAGGACGTCACCCTGAACATCGCGGAGGCCGTGCAGGGTCTGGCCGCCGCCTTCGCTGAGGCCGTGGGGGAGCCGATCTCGGACTACAACCAGGGCAACGTGAAGGCCCGCATCCGCATGACGGCCCAGTACGCGGTGGCCGGCGCCCACGGGCAGCTGGTGATCGGCACGGACCACGCGGCCGAGGCCGTCACCGGGTTCTACACGAAGTTCGGCGACGGCGGCGCGGACGTCCTGCCGCTGGCCGGCCTGAACAAGCGGCAGGTGCGGGCGCTGGGCCGCGAACTCGGAGCCCCCGAGCCCCTGTGGAACAAGGTGCCCACCGCGGACCTGCTGGACGGCACGCCGGGCCAGACGGACGAGGCCGAACTCGGGATGACGTACGAGGACATCGACGACTACCTCGAGGGCAAGGACGTCCCGACCGAGGTCGCGGAGAAGCTCGAGGGCATCTGGCTCCGCAGCCGCCACAAGCGCACCACGCCGGTGACGATCCACGACGACTGGTGGCGCTGAGGCGCCGATCCCACGGTGTCCGCGCCCTTCGATAGCCTGGCCGGGTGAAGATCGCCACCTGGAACGTCAACTCCCTCCGTGCCCGCGCCGACCGCGTCGAGGCCTTCCTCGAGCGCCATGACATCGACGTCCTGGCCATCCAGGAGACCAAGTGCCGGGACGAGAACTTCCCGTGGGAGCTCTTCGAGCGCGCCGGCTACGAGGTGGTGCACAACGGCACCTCGCAGTGGAACGGCGTGGCCATCGCCTCCCGCGTCGGCCTGAGCGACGTGCAGCGCGGCTTCCCCGGCCAGCCGCACTTCGGCAAGGGCGGCGTGGACCCGCAGGAGGAGTCCCGCGCCATCGGGGCGACCGTGGGCGCCGAGGCGGCCGACGGCGTCGCCCCGGTGCGTCTGTGGAGCCTGTACGTGCCCAACGGGCGCGGCCTGGAGAACGAGCACATGGGCTACAAGCTCGAGTGGCTGCGCGTGCTCCAGGAGCACGCGGCCGCTCGCCTCGCCGAGGACCCGGACACCCGGCTCGCCCTGGCCGGCGACTGGAACATCGCTCCGCAGGACGAGGACGTGTGGGACATCGAGCTGTTCCAGCGCGAGGGCTACACGCACGTCTCCCCGGCCGAGCGCGCGGCGTTCCACGCGTTCGAGGACGCCGGGCTGGTGGACGTGGTGCGCCCGCGCCACCCCGGCCCCGGCGTGTACACGTACTGGGACTACACGGGCCTGGCCTTCCCCAAGAAGAAGGGCATGCGCATCGACTTCCAACTGTGCTCCCCCGCCCTCGCACGGACGGTCACGGACGCCTGGATCGACCGCGAGGAGCGCAAGGGCAAGGGCGCCTCGGACCACGCGCCCGTGGTCGTCGAGCTGGGCTGAACCACGGACGAGCCCGCGATGACCCACGACGACGGCGGCCCGCCCCCGGGTGTCGCGCGCGGCACCGCGCACCTGCGCGTCTTCCAGCCGCTGGCCGCGTTCCCGGACGCGGTCCAGGCGCGGCTGATCGCCGGCGGCCACCGCACCCGTGCCGAGGTCGAGGCCGAGGCGGCCGAACGGGCCCGGCGTCGCCTGGCCCGGCCCGTGGCCGACCCGTTCCCGGAACCCGGTGAGGACGACCTGGTGCGGGTCCTCCAGGACGAGCACCGCTCCGCCTTCTACTGCCCGGACGAGCGGGGCCTGCGCGCCGAGATGGCCGCGGCCATGCTCGAGGAGACGATGCTGCCGCGGCTGCACGAGGCCGCCATCCCGCCGGCGGCGCGCGCCATGAACCGCGGCCGCGCGCTCGTGGCGCTCGAGGACGAGTGGGGCCTCTCCCCCGACCCGGACGCGGCGGGCCAGGACCCGCAGGACGAGGGCGGCGCGCCGGAGCACCACCGCGTGCAGACGCGCACGGCCACGTGGGGTGTGCCGCACGGCTGGCTCACGGTGTTCGACCCCGAGGAGCCGGTGAAGCGCCTCGTGGACGGCGAGCGCACGGCGTACCGGCGCGCCCCGATCGTGGCCGCCCGGGAGCGGGCCGGGCACGCGGCGGCGGTGCTCGCGCGGCACGCCCCGGATGCGGAGCTGATCGGCGAGCTCACGGTGATGGTGGAGTGGCTCGGCGCGTTCCACCCCGACTCGTGGATCGAGCTGGACTACGGCGGCCTCACGCGGCACGTGTGGCCGGACGACTCCGTCTTCGACCTGTGGACGCTCATCGACGCGCTCGAGGAGGGCGACGAGGCGACCGCCGGCGTCGCGCAGGAACGGCTGAACCGCCGCTGGGCCGCCGTCGGGATGCTGGCCCGGCTGACCTGAGCCGGCCGTTGCGTCCGACCGCGCCGGGCGCCCGAGACGCACACCACGCCGCCGACGCCGCTCACGCGGGGCGCGCGCTCCCGCGTCGGGCCTAGGGTGGATCCCATGACCACGCAGCGCCTGAGCACCCCGCCCTCGGAAGCCCGGAACCGGCCCGTCACCCCGTGGTGGGTGGACGCCGTGATCTACCAGGTGTACCCGCGCTCCTTCGCGGACGCGGACGGGGACGGCATGGGCGACCTGCGCGGCGTCACCTCGCGCCTCGACTACCTGGCCCAGCTCGGCGTGGACGCGATCTGGCTCTCACCCTTCTACCTCTCCCCGCAGCACGACGCCGGCTACGACGTCGCGGACTACCGCGCCGTGGACCCGCGGTTCGGCACGCTCGCGGACGCGGACGAGATGATCGCCGCCGCGCACGAGGCCGGCATCCGCGTGGTCGTGGACCTCGTGCCGAACCACACCTCGTCCGAGCACGCGTGGTTCCAGGCCGCCCTGGCCGCCGCCCCCGGCTCCCCCGAGCGCGCCCGCTACCACTTCGCCGAGGGCCGCGGCGAGCACGGCGAGCTGCCCCCCAACAACTGGGAGTCCACGTTCGGCGGCGGGGCCTGGACCCGTGTGACCGAGGTGGACGGCACCCCGGGCCAGTGGTACCTGCACCTGTTCGACACCACGCAGCCGGACCTGAACTGGGAGAACGAGGAGGTGCGCGAGGAGTTCCGCTCCATCCTGCGGTTCTGGCTGGACCGCGGCGTGGACGGCTTCCGGGTGGACGTGGCCCACGGGCTCATCAAGCAGCCCGGCTACCCGGACGCCGAGCACTCCCGCATGGGCATGGTCACGGACGCGGGCGAGGACGCCGACCCCACGTTCGACCCGGACACCTTCGAGCCGCTCACCCCGTTCATGGACCAGGACCGCGTCCACGAGGTCTACCGGGACTGGCGGCGGGTCCTGGACTCCTACGACCACGAGCCGATGATGGTGGCCGAGGCGTGGGTGGCCCCGCTCTCGCGGATGTTCCGGTACGTCCGCCCCGGCGAGATGCACCAGACCTTCAACTTCACCTACCTCATGGCCGGCTGGGACGCCGCCTCGCTGACCCACGCGATCGACCGGTCCTTCGAGCAGGCCGGCCGGGTCGGCGCCCCGAACACCTGGGTGCTCTCGAACCACGACACGGTGCGCCACGCCTCCCGCTACGGCCTCGCCGACCCGAGCTCCTACCCCGCCGGCATCACGGCCGAGGACGAGCAGCCAGACGAGGCGGTCGGTCGCCGTCGGGCCCGCGCCGCCGCGATGGTGGAGCTGGGCCTGCCCGGCTCCGCGTACATCTACCAGGGCGACGAGCTGGGCCTGCCCGAGCACACCACCCTCGCCGCCGAGCATCGCCAGGACCCGTACTTCTTCCGCACGGACGGCAAGGAGCCCGGCCGCGACGGCTGCCGCATCCCTCTGCCGTGGGCCGCGGACGAGACGTCCTACGGCTTCTCGACCCCCGCGGACGACGACGGCCCCGCGTCCGCGGCCGACGGCGTCGCCGCGCCGTGGCTGCCCCAGCCCGCGTCCTTCCGGGCGCTGGCGGCGGACCGGCAGGTCGGCGTCGAGGGCTCCGTGTTCGAGCTGTACCGGCGTCTGCTGCAGATCCGCGGCGAGCTCGACCTGGGCACGGGCACGTTCGCGTGGTCCGAGCACCACGACCCCGCACGCGGGGTGCTGGCGTTCACGGTCACCTCGGGCGGTGGCCGGCACCTGGGCTCGGGCGAGCCGATCCCGGCGCGCACCGTGCTCGTGATGGCGAACCTGTCGACCGATCCCGTCGACCTGCCCGCGGGCCATTCCCGGGCCCTGTTCTCCCTCGAGGAGGCAGAGGCCGTGCAGGACGGGCAGCTCGCGCACGACGCCGCCGCGTGGCTGCTCATGGACTGAGCCGGGCGCGCCCCGGGACCCGCCGGGGCACCACAGACCTTCCGCGGGGAATCGGCGGTGGCCGAGGTCACATCATCCGGCCCGGCCGGACGAACGCGACGTAACGTCCACGATGACTCGCATCACACCGGACAAAGTGGCATGAACGCTGTGTCACGAGCCACCATGGCGTGTCCTGATCCACCCCCCTTCGAGCGGAGACTTCACGTGAGCACCTCCCCCTCCGGCTCCCGCGTCGCCGAGCCCGGCGCGGCCACCACGGACCGCGGGCAGCTGCACCGCGGCCTGAGCCAGCGGCACATCATGTTCATCGCCCTGGGCACGGCGGTGGGCACCGGCCTCTTCTACGGCTCGGCCGGCGGCATCCAGGCCGCCGGGCCGGGCGTGATCCTGTCCTTCCTCGTCGCTGGCGCCGCCGTGTTCCTCGTGATGCGCGCCCTCGGCGAGATGACGCTCCGTGAGCCCGTCTCCGGGTCCTTCGCCGCCTACGCCTCCCGTTATCTCGGCCCCTTCGCCGGCTACGTGACCGGCTGGACCTTCGTCTTCGAGCTGGCCGTCGTGATCGTCGCGGACACCGCCGCCATCACCACGTACATGGCGTTCTGGTTCCCGGGGGTCCCGGCCTGGGCCTGGGTCGCCGCCACGATCCTCGTGGTCGGCCTGATCAACTTCACGCACGTCGGCAACTTCGGTGAGGCCGAGTTCTGGCTGACGCTCGTGAAGGTCGGGGCCATCGTGGCGATGATCTTCGGCGGTGTGATCCTGCTCTTCACCGGCGCCTCCACCGCGGACGGCACCCAGGCCAGCCTGGCGAACCTCGTGGACCACGGCGGATTCCTGCCGCACGGCATCCTGGGCGTGCTGACCGCGCTCACCATCGTGACGTTCTCCTTCGGCGGCATCGAGACCCTCGGCGTGGCCGCGGGCGAGGCCAAGAACCCGGAGAAGGTGCTGCCCAAGGCCATCAACACGGTGCCGATCCGCATCCTGTTGTTCTACGTGCTGACGATGGCGGTCATCATGGCCCTCGTCCCCTGGAACCAGGTGGACGGCAAGGCCAGCCCGTTCGTGCAGATCTTCGAGGGCCTCGGCGTCCCCTTCGCCCCGCACCTGCTGAACTTCGTGGTGCTCACCGCCGCCGTCTCCGCGATCAACGCCTGCATCTACGCGTCCGGTCGCCTGCTCTACGCGATGGCCCACGACGGCCAGGCACCCCGGGCCTTCACCCACACCAACCGCGGCGGCGTGCCGTGGCTGTCCGTGGCCGTGATGCTGGGCGTGATGGTGCTCGGCGCGGTGCTGATCACCGTGGACCCGAACGCCTTCAGCCTGGTGGCCGGCGTCGCCTCGTTCGCCGTGGTGCTGACCTGGGCCATGATCTTCCTGTCCCACCGCGCCATGCGCAGGCGCGTCGCGGAGCAGGGCGCGGAGCCGTCCCCCTTCCCCATGCCGCTGGGCGGCGTCGGCACCTACCTGGGCCTGGCGTTCGTGGCCACCGTGGTGATCACCATGGCCACCATCCCGGATTCGCGCCAGGCGCTCATCATCGGTCTCGTGTGGGTCGCGGTCCTGACCCTCGCCTGGTTCGTCACGGGCACCCGCACGTCGGCCGCGGCCCACGACCGCACCGGCACCCTGCCGGTGGTCCGCACCCGCCAGTCCCACGAGGACTGACCCCCACGACGACGACGGCCCCTGTCCCGCGCGGGACAGGGGCCGTTCTCGTCGGGGCCGGGAGGGCGCCCGGGGGCGGACGTCAGTGCCCGTGGCGGCGCAGCCGGGTGCGGCGCGGCCCCTCCGAGGCCGGGACGCCGGCGGCCGCATCGGCGATCCGCTGCTGGTGGTCCCGGCTGAGCGAGGCCCACCACTGCGAGGCCGCCACGGGGCCGGCGTCGACCACCTCGTCGTCGTCGGACTCGAGGCCCAGGCGGTCCTTGATGGAGGCCAGCATGGCCTGACGGCGCACCGCCTCCACCCGCGCCACGGAGTAGCCGAGCGAGCGGAACGTGGCCAGGCAGATCAGCAGCATCAGCACGGAGAACGGCAGGCCGATGGTGATGGCCAGGACCTGGATGGCGGACAGGCCGCCGGCGGCCAGCAGGGCCGCGGCCATGAGCGAGGTGGCGATGGCGAAGAAGATCTTCACCGTGGCCTTCGGGTTCACGTCGCCGCCGGTGGCGAGCATGCCCATCACCAGCGAGCCCGAGTCGGCGGAGGTGATGAAGAAGATGCCCGAGAGGATGATGGCGCCGACCACGAGCATCATGCCCGCGGGCAGCTGCTCGAGCACCTGGAAGAGCGCGGTGTTCGAGTCGATGGCGCCGTCCGCGCCCACCACGGAGGTGTACCCGGCCGGGCGGGTGGTCTCGAGGAAGATCGCGGTGCCGCCCAGGATGCCGAACCAGACCACGCAGACCAGGGTGGGCACCAGCAGCACGCCGGCGATGAACTCGCGCACGGTGCGACCGCGCGAGATGCGGGCGATGAAGATGCCGACGAACGGCGTCCAGGACATCCACCAGCCCCAGTAGTACGCGCTCCAGCCGGCCTGCCACGCGTCGCCCTCGGCGCCGTAGAACGCGGAGACGTTGAGCGAGTTCGCGAAGAAGTACTGCATGTAGGAGCCGAGGGACTGCACCATCTCCTTGAGCAGGAACGCGGTGGGCCCCACGATCGCGATGAACAGCAGCAGTCCGGCGGCCAGGATCAGGTTGGTGTTGGACAGCCACTTCATGCCGCGCTCGACACCGGAGACCACGGTGTAGAGCACCACGCAGGTGACCGCGCCGATCATGGCGTACTCGAGCCAGGGGCTGTCCTCGGGCACGATGCCCAGCGCGCGCAGGCCCGCGGACATCTGGGTGACGCCGAGGCCCAGCGAGGTGGCCACGCCGAAGACGGTGCCGATGAGGGCGATGTTGTCGATCAGGTGGCCCCAGCCGCCGCGCACGCGGCGCTCGCCGATCAGCGGCTCGAAGGCCCAGCGCAGCGCGAGGGGACGGCCACGCCGGTGGATGGCCAGCGCGACCGCCACGCCCACCACCGCGTAGATCGCCCAGGGCTGCAGGCCCCAGTGCAGGAACGTGGTGGCCAGCGCCGACTGGGCGGCCTCCGCCTGGGTGGGGTTGGCGGCCGCCACGTCGGGCCGCGGCGAGGTGAAGTGCATGAGCGGCTCGGTCATGCCGAAGAACACGAGGCCGATGCCCATGCCCGCCGCGAAGAGCAGGGAGAACCAGGACAGCGTGGAGAACTCGGGCTTCTCATCGGGCTTGCCCAGGGTGATGTCGCCCTTGCGGGAGAACGCGAGGTAGCCGCAGAACAGCACGAAGAACAGGGCGACGAGGGCGTACCACCACGAGAAGTTCGTGATGATGGCCTGCTGGACCAGGCCGATGCCCACGGTCATCTGCTCGGGGGCGAGCAGCGTGGCCCCCACGAAGGAGAGCACGATGACCGCGGAGGGCCAGAACACCCACGGCAGCAGGACGCGGTCGCGGGCGGCCGCGGCGGAGGTGGCAGGGGCGACGGCGCCGTCGGCCGTGGGGGCGGAGGAGGGGCGGGTGTCGGCCCGCTCAGGATCCAGTGGATTCTTCAAGGGCGGTGTCGGATCGCTCATCCTCCCGACCCTACGTGGTCCCGCGCGCCGGCCCCCCGCCTGAGACGCGGCCGAGTGGACGGTCTCACCCGGCCGGGTGACCGCGCCCACGGCCCCGGCGCGGGCGCCCCCTGGTGAGGCGTGGGCGGCCTCACTAGGGTGTGGGGCACCACGACGACGGCGGCGCCGGACGGGCCCGCCCGTGAGAGGAAGGACCCGCACCATGACCGACGTCCCCTTCGAGGACCGCGAGGACGAACGAGAGCTCGAGACGGACCTGCTCGCCGATCCCAACGCCGCCGGCGACCCCGAGCCGGAGGACGGCCGCGACGGCCAGCCCGTGCGCGGCGGCTCGGACGACCCGCAGCACCGGGCCGGGGAGGGACGTGCCCCGGACTCCCTGCGCAATGCGGAGTCCGCCGCCATGCACATCGAGGAGGACGCCCAGGACCGCACGCGTGCGGACGAGGGCGACGTCGAGATCCTGTGAACGCCCCTCAGCCCCGGTCGGGGACGAGGCCGGTGCGCAGGAGGGTGAGTGCCTCGTCCTGCCCGAGGAGCGGCTGACGCATCTCGTCGCGGAGGAAGTCGAGCATCGCCGCGGCCAGCGCCGGCTCCTCGGAGGCGATCGCGTCCGTCGCGATCGCGGCGTGGAAGTCGAGGGCGAACGCGGCCGTGGCGGTCTCGGCGATGCAGCTGTGGGTGGAGACGCCGCACAGCAGGAGCCGATCCACCCCGCGGCCCCGCAGCTCGGCCGCCAGTCCTGTGCCGTGGAAGGCGGAGTCCCGGGTCTTCACGACCTCGACGGCGTCCGGGGCGGCCGCCGCGACCCCGTCGAGCAGAGCGGCCTGCCGGGTGCCCGGGAAGGCGAAGCCCTCGTCGTCGGCCAGCATGTTCAACGTCCACGTGGAGCGGTCCCGCGCGTGCTCGGTCCGCACCAGGAAGACGGGACGGCCGGCCTCGTGCGCGGCCCGGAGCAGTTCCACGACCGCCGCCGTCAGCTCGGACTGATGGGCGGCCAGCGCGGGATGCTCGAAGTAGCTGTGCTGGACGTCGATCACCACGAGCGCGGTCTCGCCGCCGGTCGCGCGGGCGGAGGGGGAATCGGGCATCGACCCAGTGTGCCCACCGCGTCGCCGCCTGTCAGCGGCCCGTCGCCCCGGACGACGAAGGCCCCCCGCGTCTGCGGGGGGCCTTCTCGAAGTGGTGGCTCCGACCGGCGTCGATCCGGTGACCTTACGAGTGAGGACCCTAGGGTTTCTGGGGTGCCTCCGGGGTGCCAGGATTATTGGTAAGCGTTGGGCGACGTTCGAATCCGCTGTCATCGGCTGTCGCGGCCTGCCTGCGAATCCATGGGATAGAACCGGGGTTGGGGGGCAGTTGATCGGTAAGCACGGCCATTCCCCCTACGGGACGCACGTGGACTCGGAGCTGCCAGGCTGCGATGGACAGACAGCTCGCCTCGCTCCTATGGACAGTGCCACCCTGTCCGGCTATACTTAAATTAATCGACCCCCTCCCAAGCCTCTCTACGATGCTCAAATGGGAGGGGCCTCTTTTTGCCCGAGGAGTGGGAGTGAAGCCGAGCCTGACCGTTGAGCAACAGGTCGAGTTGCTCGCAGAGCGCGGGCTCGTCATCGAGGATCGCGACAAATGCGCCCGGTTCCTTCGCTCCACGAACTACTACCGGTTCTCAGGCTATGCCCGGTACCTCCAGCGCGCTCCGCACCTCGGAGACAACACCTTCGAGCCATCGGCCTCGTTCGAGGCCATCCGTGCCATCTACGACGCTGACGAGGAGCTGCGGGCAACCTTGACGCGGCCACTTGCCCATGCAGAATTACTGTTGCGCACCCATGTTGCCAGGGTGATCGCGGATGTCCACGGCGCATACGGCAGCTACCTCGACCCTGGCTTCTACACGGATGTCGGTGACGCAGAGCCGACTGTGGAGTCATGTCTGCGCGATATCGAGCGCAGCCGCGAGCGCCATATCCTTCGCTACCGCGCCCCCTCCAGCGATGCCCCGCGGTACGCGGAGCTCCCGGTGTGGTCAGCGGTCGAGGCGTGGTCGTTCGGGACCTTGTCGAAGGTCGTCGAGCGCGGCGCTCAAAGCTCCTTGGCCGATTCTGTCGCGTCCAGCCTCGGCGTCGCACGAGCCGGGTTCGCCTACCGGGTGAAAGCACTCGTCTACCTTCGCAACCGCTGTGCCCACCACAATCGCCTGTGGCATCACTCGGTGATCGACGCGGGCCCGACGCCGAACAACGTCCGCGCCAAGGCGAAGCGCCTTGCTGGGCAATTCGAACCGCGCTCGGTGATCGACATCGTCGCCTCCCTCAGTGATGTCCTGGTGCGCGGCAACGCGAACCGACCGACCCTGCCCGACCTGGTAGGCCAGCACCGACAGCACGAGCAATTCTGGGAGGGCCTCGTCCGGCCGGTCTCTCCCCGCGACCACCAGGAGTAACACCTACCTGCCTCGGCAAGAGGCACGCTTCTGACCGAAGAGCCCCGGGGCGTGTGGTCCCGTTAGCTGCGCTCGATCAGGCGCTGTAAGGCGGCGTCGTACTCGTAGTCGACGACGGCGCCCGAGGTGATGAGCTCGATCGCCTGGTTGATGACAGGGAGAGGCACACTGAACCATTCGGAGGGCGCGTAGCTCCTGCCGTTCGTGCCGACCTGGCTGACCTGTAGCCGGGCGTCCGCGAAGACCCGGTGCAGGAGGTGCTCAAGGGCGGAGGTCTTGAGGTTGTAGGTGCGGTAGGTTGCGATGACCTCCACCGGGGCCATGAGGTAGGTGGGTTCTTGCTCCGCACGGGCGATGCGCTTCTCAACCGGGCCTCGTGAGAACCCAATCTTGTGGAGGTTGGGAACACTGGCGATCTGCGGGTCGTCGCTGAGCGAACGCAACACATAGATGTAACCAGTCTCCACGTCCTCGGCCAGGATCGACTCGAACGAGGTGGGGACGACGGCCAGGCCGTCGCGTTCGCCCATCCGGATGCCGAGGGACTGCCGATACATCGCGGACTCGGTGCCGTTCTCGAAGATCACCCGGAGCCGTTCCCTGCGGTTCTCACGTACAGTCGACTTCTTGTACTCCGGCTCGCCGACCTCGGCGATGAAGAGCATGACGCCGCTGAGGACGAAGAACGCGCCCTCGACGATGTGCTGCTGCCCGGGGAACGGCACGAGCTTGGCCTCGCCGGCGGCGAGCTCGGCGTGCTTGGCCTTGAACAAGTGCTCGAACTGCTCGAAGTCCTCGGCGATCCGCCGCGTCGCCTTGTCGACGTCGTCCGCAGGGCTTTTCCTGGCGGGAAGGTCGGACACGTCCATGAGTCCCGAGTCGTCGGCGAGCAGGTTGAGATCGTCGCCGTCGAGGAGGTCGTCGATCGAGGACGGTGGCTCCGGGGGATCGAGCAGTCCGAACTCATCGAGGTGGGCGAGGGCTTCGATCTTCACGTCGTCTGCGAGGATCCCGTCGAGCCGGGCCCCGAGCTTGCGCTCGGCAATCTCCCGGGTGGTCGGGCTCGGGATACGTCCGTGCTCACGCCGGAACTCGACGATCTCGAGGAAGGCTCGCTCGAGCCTGTCGCTCGAGCTCACCTTCTTTGGTTTCTCGGGTGCGTCGAGCAGGCCGTCGACGTCGGAGTCTAAGAGCGCCTGCAGTGCTGCCTCGAGGCGCGAAGGGGAACCCGTGGTCTCGTCGGTATCGCCGCTCATGAGACCTCTCCTTCCTCTTCGGCCTGCTTCTGGGCGAGGCGCTGCTGTTTGAGGCGCTGGAGGAACGCGAGCACTTCGGCGTAGCGCTTCTCGGTGGGGTCCTCGCTGCGCCGGTCGGGGCGACGGCCGTTGACCTTCGCCCACTGCTGGATCTTCGGGAAGAGTGCGAGAGCTTCTTCCTCGCTGATCTCTACACGGGTCGCGGCGATCGTGTCGGAGATGATGCGCAGCACGGACGGTGTGACCGACTTCGACATCACCTCGAAGGCCCGCTGGAATGGGTTGACCGAGTCGATGAGGTTGATGCTGATGTCATCGATGTTGACGAACTTCTCCGCCATCTTCACGAATCGCTTGTCGCCGACCTCGCGGACCTCACCGTTCTTGATCACGGAGTCCACGACGACCTGCTGACGCAGCTCCTCGACCTGCTCCTCATTCAGATCCGGGTAGCGGTCGCGAATGATCTTCGGGATAAGGACTTTGTTCGTCGTCTCTGGGTCCACATGACCGGCGGCCGCACGGGCGAAGGTGTCGTCCTGAAGGATGTTCGCCTTGAGATCGTTGAGGTCAGTTTCAACGATCTGCTTGACCCGCTCCGACGAGGGCTCCTTGAACCCGTGGATCGTGATGGTGCCGGGTGCCTGCGCGTCGTCGCCTGAGCGCTTCGTCTTGAACTCGAAGTTCTGCGCGAGAACCTGCTCCATGAGCAACGAGGCCGTGATGGCCTTGAGCATGTTGTTCACGGAGACCTTGACTTCGCCCTGCTCGGCATCCGGCTCGGCGATGAGGTTTGTGAACTGCGCGTGCGCCTTGCCCGGGCTGTCGCGGGTCACGCGGCCGATGATCTGGATGATCTCCGTGAGCGAGGCCCGGTAGCCCACGGTGAGGGCGTGCTCGGCGAAGGGCCAGTCGAAGCCCTCTTTAGCCATGCCGAGGGCGATGATGATGTCCGCGGCGTCGCGGTCCTTCGAGGCGACCGTGGCAAGGTGATGGAGCGTATCCGCGCGCTTCTTCTGATCGGTGTCATCGACGAGATCCGCCACGCGGAGCACCTGGCCGGTGTCCTGGCGGCGGATGCGGATGATGGCGGTCTCCTCCTCGGTGCCGATCACCTCGCCGATCGTATCGATGATGAGTCCGACCTCTTCGATCTTATCCTTGGTCGATTCTCCAGAGTTCACGCTGGGGATGTGGAGAATGGTCTTCTTGTCGAGGTCGAGCACCTCGCCGATCGCCTCGGTGTACCGCCCCTGGTAGAAGTGGTGCCCGATGCCCAGGGACTTCAGATGCTGGTAGCCGTTGAGCTGGTCGTAGTAGTTGAAGGTCACCGGGGTGAACTTCGCTTCGTCCTCGGCAGAGAGCACGGGCACGGAGTCGCCGCGGAAGTAGGAGCCGGTCATCGCGACGATGTGCACATCGGAGCCAGCCATGACGTCCCGCAGGAGCGCGCCGAGGCGGCTGGACTCGGTGTCGGCCGAAACATGGTGGAACTCGTCGATGGCGAGCACGGTTCCGTCGAACGTGTTCGGGGAGAGCCGTTCGAAGGCGAACCGCAGGGTGGCGTGCGTGCACACGAGCGTTGCGTCAGAGCCATTCAGGAAGTCGACGAACGCGTCGACCTTACCGGCCGAGGAGCCCGGCGTGCACAGGTTGTGCTGGTCCTTGATCTCCCAATCAGCGAAGAACCCGTTACCCGTCAAGTTCGTCGAAGCGAAGGATGCTCCGATGGAGCGCTCGGGGACGGCGACGATGACCTTTTTCCGGCCCTGGTTGTATAGCTTGTCGAGGGCGACGAACATGAGAGCCCGGGACTTGCCGGAAGCTGGCGGCGCCTTGATAAGCAGGTGTTGCGCGTCCCGCTTCTCGAAGACCCTGCGCTGCATCTCCCGCATGCCAAGCTCGTCGGTGTGGACCGAGGAGCCCGTCTGCGCGTAGGTCACATCGACGATGTTCACGTTCTTACTCACTTCCGGCTCCTCTTCGCAGGCTTCCTTGCCTCTTCCTCGGCGGCCATCTTCTCGTACAGGGCGAATAGGTCGGACAAACGCTGCTCGTCGGTCCCGTACGGCTTCTTCGAGTAGATCGAGTCCACGAGATCATCGACCGCCTTGTGCGCAGCGCACAGGTCATCGGGCATCTTGTCCGGATCGTAGAGCTCCGCGAGCGTCTTCTCGCAGTGGTACTCCCGCACATCCAGAACCCGTAGAGCAGCGAGCGCGAGCTTCTCCTTGATTTCATGGGAGAGTGGAGGGACGGGGAAATTATTGTACACAAGGGTGTTGGAGTACTGATAATTGATGCGCATCCGACCGGACACAACTCCCACCCATGCCATATGCATTGCCGATACAAGAAGCGCGAAGACCCAGGCGGGGGCGTCGGGAATTACGAATACCTTCTTGGAGAGTACTTCTCCTGCGCTTAGGTAGCCTGTTGGGATATATCTGCGGAGCCCCGAAGAGCCACTCGGAAAGACTAGGTTCAATCCTTCGGTGAACCGCGGCTCGCCGAACCTGTATGGCGCGCCTGCCTGCTTTCGCGTGCCCACCTTCGAGCTCGCCTTGCGGAAGGCTGCGACCTTCGCAAAGCGATCGGCGAGGGGCGGAATTGACGAAGCAGTTTTGCCGTCATCAGGATTAACCCACAGGCAATATCGGAGGATGTCATTTATGAATTCCTCAGACCCCACGAAGCGTCGAATGAATCGCTCGGAATCCGGCTCCCTCCTCAAAATATCATAACGTTCAAATTCATCGAGCAGAAGGTTTCCACCGTCGACTGGAGCGGCGCCCATTTCCATCAACGGGAGACCCGAAAGGGATGCCCTTCGGGGATGCAGGAACACGTCAGGACTATCGGCGAGGTATCCGTTGATGTTTGAGACGACGACGCGATGGGACTCTGTGAAGATATGTTTTGGCTGACCCGAGACTCGTCGGAAGCCAATGACGGCCACGGTTACGTCGGCAGAACTGCGAGCGTTGTTTCCCCACTGGAATGAAGGGTAGGCGAATCCGATCTCGACACCCTCGGAAAGCAAGAACGGGAATAGTAGGGAAACATGTTCCCCCTGCGCGATCGTCTTGGTTGTAACGAACGCAACGCCATCACCACCACCTTTTAGATATTCGATGCCCTTGATGAACCAAACTGATATATAATTAAGCTTCTTTGAAAGCCCCAGGGGTCGGATAACATATTCGAGGTCGTCGCGCTGTGCTTGAGTTCGTTTACTTGCGCCGACATATGGCGGATTTCCAATCAGATAGATTGTTGACCCACCATCGTTCGGGCAGACCTTGTTCCAGTCGACTCGTGCGGCGTTGCCCACGTGGATCTGCCCGGTCTCCTTCAACGGGATCAGCGGGATGGAGACGCCGAACTTATCTTTGAACTCGGCGTTCATTTGGTGTTTCGCGATCCACAGCGACAGGATCGCGACCTCGACGGCGAAGTCATCGATCTCGATGCCGTAGAAGTTCTCGATGTTGATCCGGGACTCGACGAACAGGACACTATGCTTGCTGTCGAGCTCCGAGAGTCGTTCGAGGATCGCGTGCTCGAGCCGGCGGAGCTCCTTGTAGGCGATGACCAGGAAGTTCCCGGAACCGCAGGCGGGGTCGAAGACCTTGATCGTGCTGATCCGATCGAGGAGAGCCTCGAGCTTCTTCACGTTGTCGAACCCCGCGTCCAGCTGGGCCTTGAGGTCGTCGAGGAACAGTGGCTCGATGGTCTTGAGGATGTTCGGCACCGAGGTGTAGTGCTGTCCGAGGTCAGCGCGCTTGCCGGGGGTGACGATCGCCTGGAACATCGACCCGAAGATATCGGGGTTGATCTCCTGCCAGATCAGCGTGCCAAGGTCGATGAGCAGCTGCCTGGCCTTCTTCGAGAACCGAGGCACGATGTCGGTGTCCCGGGCCGTGAACAGGCGTCCGTTCACGTACGGGAAGCTCGCCAGGTGTGCGGCCTTCGCAGCAGTGTCCGCGGTGTCGAGGGCCGCGAAGACGTCGCGGAGGAAGTTGTCGACGTCGGATCCATCGACCTGCGTGTGTGTGCCGACGGCGTTGGTGAACTGATTCTCGGCGAAGATGCCGGTGTCCTCGGCGAAGAAACAGAACAGTAGCCGAGTGAAGAAGACGTTGAGGGCATGGCGCCCGCCCGGACAGTCCAGGACGTCAGGGTTCGCGGCGAGGAGCTCGTCGAAGAGCTTGCCCATTCGCTCGGCAGCCTTGACGTCCGCATGCGCTTCGGCGACGTACTGCGCCTTCTCCATGCCCGCCCAGGGCAGGAAGAAGGTGAAGTGCTTGTCGATGGCCCGGATGGGGATAACGAGGTTTTCACTAGTCTTCGTGTCGACGGCCAGGAGCTCGGTGTAGTCGGTGACGATGACGAACCGGGGGTTGTAACGCACCACGTGGGCTGCGGTGCGCAGCTCCTCGATCTCGGCTAAGGGATCGCCGGTGGTCTCCCGAAAGTAGACGACGTTCTTCTGCGCGACCTCGTGCTCAGCATCGGCGGCGACGTTGAGCGAGCCGGTCCGGAGACGCGTGACGTTGCCTTTGGGCTTACCGTACGCCAGCAGCAGGTCGAAGATCAGCTCCCGGTCGTAGGCCTCTCGTCCACCCAGCGGTGCGACGCGCTCCTCTACCGCCTTCAGGTTGAGTCTGGCCACACCTGCTCCTTCTGACCTCGTGCATCGGTTCGACATCAGGATATCTGTGAGGACATCCCCAGCCTGCCTCAGGTCAGCAAGCAGGGCGCCGAGGCGTTATCCTTCAGCTCTTCGGCCGTGGAGCAAGCTCCACGAAACATGGGCTGTCGTCGCCCCTCATCCCGATGATGAGTGTTGTCGGCAGCGGCAGCCCCGATTCGCCTCCGGCTCGGAATTCAACAGACGCACCCGCGGGGACCGCTGTTTCTTCATCCAGCCAGTCCAGCCGTAGGAACTTGGCTCGGTTGTCCACCTACTCGATAACCATGTCTGCTGGTGTGTTGTTCCTCAGCCTGCACTTAAGGCCCTGCACGTGCTGCGCCTCCCGCGGTCGCCGCGCCGTTGATTCGGCGATCCTGGCCCGGCTGCCGGACTACATCCGCACCTCCGCCACCATCGCGTCCAGATGCGCGACGTGTTTCTCGGTGGCGTTGGCACCCTCCCTCGCCTCAAGGGCCTGCTCCCCCATCGCTTACACCTACCGGACAGCCCGGTCCGGAGCGGCCTCAGCTTCGATCGTAGCCGCCTTGGCCAGGTTCGACCGCCATCACGCGATAGCGGCGGCAAGAGCGGTTGAAGGACGCCACCACACTCTTGTTCCCGACCGTGCTCATGCGGCTGCGGGACCCCGCCAACACGCAACGAGAGCTGCGGGACATCCTCAATGAGCTGGGCTACCCGATGCTGTCGACACACGCCTTCCACAAGACAGCGGCGGCCAAGCTGGGGCAGGCCGGGATGAGTGCGGTGAAGATTCCGGCGTTCCTTGGGCATGAGAACCCGTCGGTGACCCAGGATGTCTATATGAGCTCGTTCAAGGGTGTCGCCCATGCTGGTGTAGTCATGCAGGAGCAGTTGTCCGGCCTGGTCTGAATCTACGGGGCTGCCGACTGTTAGAAAACGAAAAACCCCTGCCTGAGCAGGGGTTTCGTGGCTCCGACCGGCGTCGATCCGGTGACCTTACGATTTTCAGTCGTACGCTCTACCAACTGAGCTACAGAGCCCGGCGACCTTCGTCACCAGGACCATGCGTCACCGGACTCCGTTTCCGAATGCCGGTGATCGGACGATCCGAGCGACCCTGACGGGACTTGAACCCGCGACCTCCGCCGTGACAGGGCGGCGCGCTAACCAACTGCGCTACAGGGCCATGTTCTGTTGTTCTCGCCGCTTTCGCAACGAGTGGAGACTCTAGCAGAGCCTCCGAGCGTCGTGCAAATCCACGCTCTACGTGCCGTTCCGGCCGCCGAGGGCGGCCGTTCTGCGTACCCCCAACGGGATTCGAACCCGTGTCGCCGCCGTGAAAGGGCGGTGTCCTAGGCCTCTAGACGATAGGGGCAGGTCCGATGTCGAGATTCCCGAGGTGGACCCTGGGAGTCTATGGTGGCCGCACACCCTCCGGCAAGTCCGGCCGCCGGCCGGCCGCCCTCCGCACCGCGGAGCCCCGCACCCCCAGGAGCCGCCGTGGACCACCGCCCGTCGCCCGAGCAGCCCGCCGCCACGTGGATGAGCGAGCAGGAGTTCGACGACGCCGTCTCCGCGGCCCTCACCCGCATCCCGGACGAGCTGGCCCGGCTGCTGACGAACGTCGTCGTGGTGGTGGAGGACGAGTACGAGCCGCAGCGCTGGGAGGACCCGGCCACCGAGCTGTTCGGCCTCTACGAGGGCGTGCCGCTGACCGAGCGCGCCGAGCTCGCGTGGCAGATGCCGGACCGGATCGTGGTGTTCCGCGGCCCGCTCACCCGCCACTGCACCTCCCGCGCCGAGCTCGAGGACGAGATCACCGTCACCGTCATGCACGAGGTCGGGCATTTCTTCGGCATCTCCGAGGAGCGCCTCCACGAGCTCGGCTGGGGCTGAGCGCCGGTCAGGACTCCGGCTGGTCCTGGACCGGGCCGAACGAGGCGCGGCGGCTGAGGCGGACGTCCTCGCGGAACGGGACGACGAGCACCGGGCCCTTCGCGTGGTCCGCGACGCCGCGGCTCGTGGAGCCGACGATCGCACCGGCGAAGCCGCCCAGACCGCGCGTGCCCACCACGGTGAGGCAGGCGGTGGCGCTCTGGTCCACCAACACGTCCACGGGGGTGCCGTCCACGAGCTCGGTGAGGACCTCGAGGCCGGGGAACTCGGAGCTGATCCACGCGGCGCCGGCGTCGAGACGCTCGCGCAGCTCCCGCTCGCGGGCCTCCTCGTCCAGGCTGACGGCCAGCCACGCGGCGTTCGCGCCCAGGGGCGGGACGGCGCACACGAGCTTCAGCGGGGCCTGGCGGAGGCGGGCCTCCTCGGCGGCCTCGAGAGCGGCGGCACGACCCTGCTCGGAACCGTCGACGCCCACCACGACGGCGGTCCTGTCCCCCGCGCGGCTGGCCTCGACCCCGGCGGGGATGATGGCGACCGGGCAGTGCGCGTGGCCGGGCAGCGCGGCGGCCACCGAGCCGAGCAGGCGGCCCATGAAGCCGCCGCGGCCGCGCGCGCCCGAGACGAGCAGGGAGGCCTCGGCGGAGAGCTCCACGAGGACGCCGGCCGCGTCCCCGATCTCCACACGCAGCTCCGGACGCACCCCGTCGGCGTCGAGCTTGCCGGCGACCTCCTCCAGGAGGGCCTGCACGCCCTCGCGGAGACGGGAGTCGTCCAGGACGGCGCCGCCGGCGTCCGCGCCGTAACCCCAGTACGCGGGGATCGAGTAGGCGGTGACGAGGGTCAGCGGCTCGCCGCGCAGGCCGGCCTCGCGCTGGGCCCAGCGGGCGGCGGAGACGGACTGGTCGGAGCCGTCCACACCCACCAGGACGCCGAGCGGTGCGTCCTCACGGCGGGTGGCGGCGGGCTGGGTCTGGGCGGACATGGCGACCTCCTCGAGTCGGACTCGACGGGCCCCGGGCGGACCCGGCCGAGTGCCTCCAGTCTACGCCTCGGGGCCCGGGACGAGTCCCGTGATCCCGGGCGCGACGCCCGCGGGGAAGCCGCGTGGATCCTCCGCGAGCCGGGCCGGGAAGGCGTCCATGCGCAGGGCACGGGCCAGGCGGTCGCGGGGGTCGGAGCCGGGCGGGGCGTCCGCGGCGGGGCGGGCCACGGGGGCGTCCGAGGCCGCCACGATGACGTTGCCGCGGCGCCGCCCCTTGAGCATGGGCGGATCCGCGATCACCTCAACGTGCTCGAACGCGGCGACGACGGCAGCCACGTCCGCCCGCACCGACGTCAGGTCCGGCCCGCCGCCCACGTTGAGCACGTACAGCCCGCCCGGGGCGAGGACCCGCGCGGCGGCGCGGGCCGCGTCCAGGCCGGTGAGGCCCGGCGGGGTGATGTGGCGGGCACCGGTCAGGTCCGTGGGGTCCGGGGCGAAGACGTCGCGGATGATCAGGTCGCGGCTGGCCGGGTGGGCCGTGGCCAGGACCTCGGCGGCGTCTGCCACGCGGATGCGCAGGGCCGGGGCGCGGGGCAGGCCGAAGCGCTCGCGGGCGAGGGCGGCCAGGCCGGCGTCGATCTCCACCGCGGTCTGGTGGGAGCCCGGGTACGCGTGGTCCACCCAGCGGGCGAGCGCGCAGCCCGCGCCGCCCAGGTGCAGGGCCCGCAGCGGCGTGGGCTCCGGCCAGTGCGCCCGGACGGCCGCGGCGGCCCAGCGCATGTACTCGAAGGCCATGCGTTCGGGGCGCTCGGGGTCCAGCGGCGAGGACTCGACGCCGTTGACGTAGAGGATGAACGCGTCCGGCTCGAAGGCGTCCTCGCGGATCTCGGCGGTGCCGTGGGTGATCGCGTGGACGCCCGGCTCGATCCCGGCGGGGCCGGCGGATCCGCCCGCGGCCCGGCCCCGGCGCGCCGATGACCGGCGACTCACGCCGCACCGCCGTCGTGCGGGCGACGGCGCACCATCAGCTGCTCGTGCAGGCCGGCCCACGGGCCGGTCATCGGCTCCGGCGCCCCCACGGCCGCGAACCCGTGCTTGGCGTAGAACGCCACGGCCCGCGGATTCTCGGCGAGGACGCGCAGCATCGCGGGACGCTCCCCGACGACGGCGTCCAGCAGGCGCGCTCCCAGGCCGGTCCCGTACGCCTCGGCCAGGACGTAGAGCACCATGAGCTCCACATCGGGCAGGTCGGCGGGCGATGCGGCCGCGTCGTCCGCGCCCGTCCGGCCCGTCTCCGCCGCCGAGCGACGCGGGCCCGCGAGCGCCACGCCGAGCAGCCGGCCGCCGTCGTCGGCGACCCAGAGGTCTCGGTCCGGTCCGATCAGCGCGGTCCACGCGGGTACGTCCTCCGGGATCCGGGCCTCGATCGCGTCCAGGTACGCGGACGGCAGGAGCGCGCCGTAGGCCTCCCGCCACGACCGCGCCTTGACGCGCAGCAGCGCCTCGACGTCCCCGGGGGCGGCGGGGCGCACGGTCACAGACTCAGGCACGGGCTGCTCCTCTGGGCCGCCGGCGCGGCGGCCATTTCTCGAACGAAAGCGCCTCGACACGGCGCCGTTTCTCGAACGAAAGCGTCCGGGGGGGCAGCGGGGAGGGGGGTCACCCGGCGTCGCCGTCGTGCGGGGCCGGGGCGGCGCGCCGCCCCTCGTCCTCGGCGAGGGCCGACTCGAGGCGCTCGAGCTTGCCGTCCAGCTCGCCGGTGTGGCCGGGGCGGATGTCCGCCTTCAGCACGAGCGAGACCCGGGAGCCGTACGAGGAGACCGCGTCCACGGCGCCGCGCACGACCTCCATCACCTCGTCCCAGTCGCCCTCGATCTCCGTGAACATCGAGGAGGTGCGGTGGGGCAGGCCGGAGGCGCGGACCACGGCGACGGCGGCGGCCACCGCCCGGTGCACGGAGGCGGTGTCCGCGTCCCCGGGCAGGTGGGCGGAGTCGGCGGGCTGGCCGGAGGGAGCGACGGAGAAGGCGACGATCATGGCACCAGTGTGCCCCGCCCCCGCCGCCGGCTCACCCCCCGAGCACCGGCTGCAGGGCCTTGATCAGCTCGTTCACGCCGATCGCCACGAACACGGCCGCGGTCAGGCCCAACAGGGTGTTGCGGACCCAGCCGTTGCGGAACTGCCGCGGCACGTCCTTCGTGTTGTTGAGGAACAGCAGGGTCACGGCCAGGAACGGCATGAACAGGGCGCCGAGCGTGCCGTAGAGCAGGATCAGGAAGATCGGCCGGTCCAGGAACAGCAGCGCCATGGGCGGCAGGGTCAGCCACAGCAGGAAGAAGCGGCCGGGCTTCGAGGACAGCGACGGCGCGTCGTCCTGGTCCAGCTCCTCGGCGGGCCGGCGGAAGTTCGTCCAGAAGTCCGCGAACATCAGCGAGACGCCGTGCCACACGCCCAGCAGGGAGGAGAAGGACGCGGCGAAGAATCCGATGAGGAACACCGTGGACCACGCCGAGCCGTAGCGCTCGGCCAGCACGTCGCCGACGTCGAGCAGGCCCTTGTCGCCCGAGGAGATCGCCAGCCCCGCCGAGTGCAGCAGCTCCACGCCCATGACCATGGTGGCGATCACGAAGATGCCCGTGAGGATGTACGAGGTCGCATTGTCGAACCGCATGACCTTCAGGTACTTCGGGACGTTCCAGCCCTTCTCGCGCAGCCAGTAGCCGTAGGCCGCGAGCGTGATGGTGCCGCCGACGCCGCCGGCGAGGCCGAGCACGTAGAACATGGCCTGGGGATCGCCGGAGGGCAGGCGCGGCACGAGACCGGCCAGGATCGCGCCCAGGTTCGGAACGGTCAGTGCCGCCGAGAGCAGCACGGTCACGAACATGACGCCGATCAGCACCGTCATGAGCCACTCGATGAGCCGGTACCTGTCCAGCCAGACCAGCCCCAGGCCGATCAGGCCCGAGGCGATCGCGAACACCTTGCTGTCCACCCCGGGGAACAGCGCCGCGAGCGGCAGGGCGGTGGAGGACATCGCCGTCGCCCCGTACACGATGCCCCAGATGAGGATGTACGGGCCGAAGTACCAGGACGTCCAGGCCCCGAGGGTGCGCCAACCCTGGAAGATCGTCTTGCCGGTGGAGAGGTAGTAGCGGCCCACGCCCTCCACGAGCACGATCTTGAAGATCACGCCCAGCACCACGGCCCACAGCAGCATGTAGCCGTAGCGGGAGCCGGCGGTCAGGGTGGCCACCAGGTCCGCCGCGCCCACGCCCGTGGCCGCGGCGACGATGCCCGGGCCGAGGGAGTTCCAGCGCGGGCGGATCGGCGTCTCGTTCAGTTCGGCGTCGGTGAACCCGACGATGTCCGGGTTGTGCACGGGGCGGCCGCGGTCGGCTCTCGTTGCCATGGGAGGGTCCTTAATGCTTGACGGGGCGAGTGCAGTCATGTGTATTACGCGCGTGAGAGACACGCCTCACTCACGTCGATCCGCGTCGGCCGGGACGGGCCCCGACGCCGCGGCCTCGGTACCGTGAACGACGAGCCCCGTCCTCCACCGGAAGGTCCGCCATGCCCCAGGGAATCTTCGTCTCCACCACGTCCACCGGCGCCGGCAAGTCCCTCGTCAGCCTGGGCCTGGCCGACTCGCTGTACCGGCGCTCCGGCACGGTGGGCTACTTCCGCCCCGTGGTGCCCGGCGACGACGTGGAGACCGACCCCATGGTGCTGCTGATGCGCGAGCAGTACGGCCTCTCCCCGGAGCAGGCCCGCGGCGGCCTCACCGCGGCCGAGGCCCGCACCCTCATGGCCGAGGGCCGCGGCGACGAGGTCCAGCAGCGCTGCGTGGAGCAGTACGACGCCATGCGGGCGGCGGGCGGCGTCGTGGTGGTGGAGGGCACCGACCTGATCAGCCCGGACCCGGCCGCCGACCTCGACCTCAACGCCCAGCTCGCCCGCAACCTCGGCACCCCCGTGGTCGCCGTGGTCTCCGGCGCGGACCTGACACCCGAGCAGGCGGCCGACGTCGTGGACCTGGCCCGGCGCACCCTCGACGACGCCGGCGTCGAGCTGCTGGCCGTCATGGTCAACCGCGCGGACCCCCGTGACCTCGACGCCGTCGGCGCGGCCGTGCGCCCCGGCCGCCACGCCTGGCCCGTGTACGTGCTGCCCGAGCTGACCGAGCTCGCGCACCCCTCGGTGGCCGAGGTGGCGGACGCGCTCGGGCTCGAGCAGATGGCCGGGCAGGAGACGCTGGACCGCGACGTCGCCGAGGTCAAGGCCGTCTCCATGGAGGGCGGCAACTTCCTCGAGGTCCTGCGCGAGGGCGCGCTCGTGATCGTCTCCGGCGACCGCTCCGACGCGATCCTGGCCACCGTGGCCTCCTCGCTGACCCCGGACTTCCCCACCCCCTCCGGCATGATCCTCACCAACGGCATCCTCCCGAACCGCCAGCTCCAGCGGCTCTACCTGGGCGCGGCCTTCCCCGTGTTCGTCACCCACGACGACACGTTCACCACCGCCGCGAAGGTCTCCCGGGTGCGCTCCGAGCTCTCCAGCGCCCAGCCCCGCAAGACCGCCGCCGCCCTGGGCACCTGGCACCAGCGCGTGGACGGGGACGAGCTGCTGGCCCGCTTCGACCTGCCACGCACCGACGTCGTCACCCCTCTGCGCTTCCTGCACGAGCTGATCTCCCGCGCCCGCGCGGACCGCCGCCGGATCGTGCTGCCCGAGGGCGAGGATGCCCGCGTGCTGCGCGCCGCCGAGATCCTCCAGCGCCGCGACGTCTGCGACCTCGTGGTGCTCGGCCCGGCCGCCGCCGTGCGGGAGCTGGCCTCCCGCGAGGGCGTGGACCTGAGCGGGATCGAGCTCGTGGACCCCGCCGACTCCCCGGACCTGGAGCGCTACGCGCAGGAGTACGCCCGGCTGCGCGCCCACAAGGGCGTGGACGCCGAGCGCGCCCGCGAGGTCATGCAGGAGGGCGCCTACTTCGGCACGATGATGGTCCACCTGGGCGACGTGGACGGCATGGTCTCCGGCGCCGCCCACACCACCGCCAACACCATCCGCCCCGCGCTGGAGTTCGTGAAGACGAAGCCGGGCGTCTCGATCGTCTCATCGGTGTTCTTCATGCTGCTGCCGGACCGCGCCCTCGTGTACGGCGACTGCGCCGTGAACCCGGACCCGGACGCGCAGCAGCTCGCGGACATCGCCGTGGCGTCCGCGGCCACCGCCGCCCAGTTCGGGGTGGACCCGCGCGTCGCCATGCTCTCCTACTCCACGGGCGCCTCCGGCTCCGGGCAGTCCGTGGACAAGGTCCGCGCCGCCACGGAGCTCGTGAGGGAGCGTGCCCCCGAGCTGAAGGTGGAGGGCCCGCTGCAGTACGACGCCGCCGTCAACGCCTCCGTCGCGGCCTCGAAGATGCCCGGCTCCGAGGTGGCCGGCCAGGCCACCGTGTTCGTGTTCCCGGACCTGAACACCGGCAACAACACCTACAAGGCCGTCCAGCAGTCCTCCGGGGCGGTCGCCGTCGGGCCCGTGCTGCAAGGCCTGAACAAGCCCGTCAACGACCTCTCCCGCGGCACCACCGTGGAGGACATCGTCAACACCGTCGCCATCACCGCCATCCAGGCCCAGGCCCAGGGCTGACGCCCCGGAAGGAGTCCCCCGTGCTCGTCCTTGTCATCAACTCCGGCTCGTCGTCCCTGAAGTACCAGCTCCGTGAGCTGGCCGACGACGGCACGGACGCCCCGGTGCCCGTCCTCGCCCAGGGCCTGGTGGAGCGCATCGGCGTCCCCGGCTCCGGCGTGCCGGACCACGCCGCCGCCCTCGAGCAGGTGGAGGCCGAGCTGGCCGAGGCGACCGGCGGGCGCACCATCGACGCCGCCGGCCACCGCGTGGTCCACGGCGGCGAGCGGTTCACCGCCCCGGCCCGGGTGACCAACGAGGTGATCCGCGCGATCGAGCGCCTCGCCCCGCTGGCCCCGCTGCACAACCCCGCCGCCGCCCAGGGGCTGCGCGCCATGGCCGAACGCTGGCCGGACATGCCCCAGGTGGTCGTGTTCGACACCTCGTTCCACCAGACCATGCCCCGCGAGGCCTGGCAGTACGCCCTGCCGGACGAGGTCTACACGGAGCACGGCATCCGCCGCTACGGCTTCCACGGCACGAGCCACGACCTCGTCACCGGCCTCGCCGCGGAGCATCTGGGCATCCCGCGGGGGGAGTTCCGGGCCGTGGTGCTGCACCTGGGCAACGGCGCCTCCGCCACCGCCATCCGCGACGGCGTCTCCGTGGACACCTCCATGGGCTACACCCCGCTGGCCGGCCTGGTGATGGGCACCCGCTCCGGCGACCTGGACCCCTCCGTGGTCACCCACCTCATGCGGAACCACGGCTACGACGCCGAGGAGCTGGACACCCTCATGAACAGGCGCTCGGGCTTGCTGGGCCTGGCCGGGGAGGCGGACATGCGCCAGGTGCTGGAGAACGCCGCCTCCGGGGACGGCCGCGCCCGCAACGCCCTGGACGTGGCCTCCTACCGGCTGGCCAAGTACGTGGGCGGCTACCACGTGGCCGTGGGCGGGGCGCAGGCGATCGTGTTCACCGCCGGGATCGGCGAGAACTCGGCTCCGTTCCGGGCGCGCGTGCTCGACCGGCTCGAGGCGCTCGGGGTGGCCTACGACGCCGAGGCCAACCGCGCCCGCGTGGCCGGGCCCCACACGATCTCCGCGCCGGAGTCGGCGATCCCGGTCCTCGTGGTCCCCACGGACGAGGAGCAGGCGATCGCCCGCTTGACGTGGGAGCTCGCCCGCTGAGCACCGCGCCCGACCGTCCGACCGACGCCCAGCGACATCGCCGCCGGTCCGCCCGGCAGTGATGTCGCTGCGGCTCGGTCGACACGAACGGGGCGCTTCTGCACCCGACCGTCCGGCCCGGTCAGCGCTCAGACGTGGGTGCCGTCCGCCTCGACGGCGATGCCCAGCTCGTTGCCCGGGATCGAGGCGAGCAGGCGGCGGGTGTACGGGTGCCGGGGGTTGGTGAAGACCTCCTCCGAGCTGGCCGCCTCCACCACCCGGCCGTCCTTCATGACGCACACGTAGTCGGAGATGAGCCGCACCACCGCCAGGTCGTGCGAGATGAACAGGTAGCTCAGCCCCAGCTCGTCCTGCAGGCGGCGCAGCAGCGTGAGGATCTGGTCCTGCACGAGCACGTCCAGCGCGGAGACCGGCTCGTCGCACACGATCAGCTCGGGGTTCAGCGCGAGCGCCCGGGCGATCGCCACGCGCTGGCGCTGTCCGCCCGAGAGCTCGGCGGGGTACCGGCGGTGGAAGTGGGAGGGCAGGGCCACCTGGACCATGAGCTCGAGCACGCGCGCCCGCCGCTGCCTGGCGTTGCCCCGCCGGTACGTCTGCAGCGGCTCCTCGATGATCCGGCCCACCGTGAACGAGGGGTTGAGCGAGGAGAACGGGTCCTGGAACACGGCCTGCACGCGCTGCCGGAAGTCCTTGAGCCCCTCCCCCTTCAGCGCCAGCACGTCCTTGCCCTCGAAGCTGATCTCGCCCGAGGTCGGCTCGATCAGCTTGAGCAGCATGCGCGCCGTCGTCGGCGCCCTCAGGCCCCGGTGGGCACCCGCTCCCGACGCGCGGCGGCCCGCTCGCGGACCCAGCGCAGCACGTCCTCCGGACGGTTGGTGGTGAGCTCCTGCACCCCCTGGGCGAGGAGGAAATCGGCGTCCTCGCGCTCGTCGACGGTCCACACCCGCAGCCGCCGCCCCGCCGCCAGCCACGCCTTCACGTCCGCCAGGTGCTCCCGCACGTAGGCCACGGAGGGCCCCGCCATCCCGGCCCGGCCGCGCCAGACGAGCGCCTCGGACCCCGCCAGCGACTGACGCGCCGCCGCACGCACCGCCGCCCGGCTCAGCGGCCCCCGCGCGAGCCGGGTCGGCAGCTCCGTCGGCATGAGGTCCATCAGGGGGCAGAGGGGGTCCGTGCCGGCCAGCGGCGCCACGTGGCGCAGCGCGTCCGGATGGAAGCTCATGAGGGACACCTGCACCTGACCCAGTCGGCCGGTCTCCGGGTCCCAACCGGCCCGCAGCAGCTCCCGCAGCACCCGCTCCTCGAGCTCATGCCCGAACGGGGAGGGGTGCTTGAGCTCCACGGCCAGGCGCAGCGGCCGGTCCGCGGCCGCCGCGATCGCCAGGAGGTCGGCCAGGGTGAGCACCTGCTCCCCCGCGCCGCCGTACACGGCGGGCGGCGCCGTCGTCGTGGCGGGCTCGGCCCCCGGACGCCGGGCGTGCCACGAGACGACGTCGAGGCCGCGCAGACGATCCAGCGTGTGGTCCGCGACGGCGCCGCGCCCGTCCGAGGTGCGGTCCACGGTGGGGTCGTGCCAGCAGACGACCTCGCGGTCCCGCGTGAGCTGGACGTCGCATTCGAGACCGTCCGCGCCCACGGCGAGGGCGTGGAGCATGGCGGCGCGGGTGTGCTCGGGGAAGGCGGCGGAGGCACCGCGGTGGGCGATCACGAGAGCGGGCACGCGGCCAGGCTAGGGAGCGCGAGTGCCGGCCACGTCACCGCAGGGTGCCCGGCTGGTTAACTGGTGGGGACCATTCGGTGCGCGCGATCAGGAGCCTCCCGTGTCCCTCTCCCCCGACCCCGCCCAGCAGCTGCTCAGCGCCGGCGCCCTCGAACGCGCGGCGGGCCTGCGGCGCATGAAGGCCGTCGCCCTGGGGCTGCTCATCCTGCTGGCCGTGGTGTTCGTGGTCGCGTTCCCGTTGCAGGACACCCACCCGGTGTGGGGCTACGTGCGCGCCGCCGCGGAGGGCGGCATGGTCGGCGCACTGGCGGACTGGTTCGCGGTCACGGCGCTGTTCCGCCACCCGATGGGTGTGCCCGTGCCGCACACCGCCCTGATCCCGCGGAAGAAGGACCAGCTCGGCGCCGCGCTGACCGAGTTCGTGCAGGAGAACTTCCTGGACTCGGAGGTCGCCCACGAGAAGGTCGACGGACTGAAGGTGGCCGAGGCCGCCGGCGGCTGGCTGCGCCGTGAGGAGAACGCGGCTCGCACCGCCCGGGAGATCGCGACGGCGGCCCGGGGCGCCATGGCCGCGGCCGACGACGACGCCGTCCAGGAGCTGCTGCGCCAGCTGATGGAACGCCACATGGTGGCCCCGGACTGGTCCCCCACGCTCGCAGGCGTGCTGGAGGACGTGGTGGCCGGACGGCACCACGAGCGCGTGGTGGACCTCGTGGTCGCCCACACCGGGGACTGGGTGGCCGCCCACCCCGAGCTGTTCGTCGAGACGGTGCGCCGTCGCTCCCCCGAGTGGAGCCCGGACCTCGTGGACCGCCTCCTCGCCGAGAGACTGCACGCCGAGACCCTCAAGTATCTCGCCGGCATCCGCCGCGACCGGGAGCACGAGGCCCGCCGCGCCGTCGACGACTGGCTCGACCGCCTCGCCGACGAGATGCGGAACGAGCCCGCCACCCGCGCCTCGGTGGAACGGTTCAAGCGGAACCTTTTCGCGGACGAACGGCTGCGCGCGTGGGCCGGGCGGGCCTGGGTCTCCCTGCGGGACTCGCTCCTGGACGCGCTCGAGGACCCGTCCTCCGACCTGCATCGCGCGCTCGTGGCCGCCCTGCGCGACCTCGGCGCCCGCCTGCAGGAGGACCCCGAGCTGCGCGACCGCGTGGACGGCCACGCCCGCCGCGCCGCGGCGTATGCGCTGAGCTCCTACGGCCCGGCGCTCACCGGGGTGATCGAGGAGACGGTCGCCCGCTGGGACGGCGAGCAGACCGCGCGCACCCTCGAGCTGTTCGTGGGCAAGGACCTGCAGTTCATCCGCATCAACGGCTCGGTCGTCGGCGCGCTCGCGGGCCTGGCGATCCACGGGGTGGCCACGCTGTTCCTCTGAGCCGCGGCTCCCGCCCCGCACTTTCGAACGTGAAATGGGGCGAATGGGCGCTTTCGAACGTGAGAGAGGGCCTCTCTCACGTTCGAAAGCGCGGGGGTGGGGCCGTCAGGCGGCGGGCTTGCCCTTCTTCTGCCTGTCGTCCTTCTCGTCCTTGCCGCCGGGCAGGGCGCGACGGATCACGCCGAAGACGCCGCCGTCGTCCTTGGCGCCCGCCGACTCCCCCTCGGCGCGCCCCTGCGCGGCGCCCTCGCGGATCTCGCCGGGGATCACCATCGGCAGGGGGCCGAAGAGCTCCGCGGCGTTCTCCATCACGGCCTTGCCCATGGCGCGGTTGCCCACGCCGCCGATCACGGCGCCCACGCCGAACGGCACGGCGCGGCCCACGAAGCCGGCGCCCTGCCGCAGGAGCATCTTGCGCATGAACGTCCTCTTGAGGCGATCCACCACGAACGCACTGATGCCGGTGCCGGAGGCGGTGCCCGCGAGCGCGTTGAGGCTGGACTGCGGGTCGTAGGGACGCCCGGCCTTGGCGGCGGCCTCGCGGAGCAGCTCCTTGGCCTCGTCGCCGAGCATGAGGGCCATGACGAGGGCCTGGGCTCGCTGCGGGTCCTGCGTGGTGATGCCGTGCAGCTCGGCGAGGGACTGCGCGTAGAGGGCGGTGGCCTCCATGAAGCCGGCGACCGCGGCACCGGACAGGACGAGCGCGGCCACGGTGCCGATGCCCGGGACGATCGCGGTGCCGCCCACGGCGGCACCGGCCACCGTGACGGTGGTCAGGTACTGCTGCCCCAGCCGCTCGGCGAGACGCTCCGGGCTCTCCCCCGGGTGCTTCGCCGCCATGCGCTGGATGTTCTTCAGGACCAGGGGACGCTGGACCGCCAACACCGTGGAGAGGGCCTTCTCGAAGCCCTCCGAGGGCTCGCCGTTCTCATCGAGTGCCGACTTCAGCGCGAAGTCCTTCACCTTCCCGGACGCGTACCGGCCGATCGTCGAGTTCTTTGCCATGCGCGCCAGAGTATCGGCGCGCGACCCCCACGGTCAGGACCCGGGCGTCGCCGCGCGCAGGGAATGCTCGAGGAAGATGCGCACGTCACGGACCTCGTCGGGGCCGGTCCCGTGCAGGATCCCGGGGTAGGTGCGCACGGTCAGGCGGGTGTGCTCCTCGGCCCACGCGCGGGTGTGGGCGACGGCGTCCGGATGGATCACGGGATCCTCGGCGTCCCGGCCCCAGAAGAACGGGCGCGGGCCCGGTCCCTCGGCCGGGGAGTCGAGCATGGCCAGCAGCTCGTTGTCGACGGCGAAGCCGCTCAGGCCCACACCGCAGGTGAACGCTTCGGGACGCAGACGCAGGACCGTCGTCGCCATGGCCATGCCCTGGGAGAAGCCGAGCACCGAGACCGTGCGGAAGCCGGCCGCCACGACCTCCTCGGCGGAGAGCACGTCGAACACGCGGTGGGCGGCGGCGAGCACCTGGGCGAAGTCGGACTGCAGCAGCAGGTCGAGCAGGAACCAGCCGTGCGCGCCGGGGTCGCCCGGGCCCTCGGAGGCCGTCTCGTCGATCTCGAAGCCGCCGCGCACCGCCAGGCCGGTGCACCGCTCCGGGAGCATCGGGAAGTGGCGGCGCGCCGCGCGGAGCTCGTTGGAGCCGTAGCCGTGGAACACGAGCACCAGGTCCGTGCCCGCGCGCTCCTCCGGCGGGCGCGACCACACCACGCTGTGGCCGGAACTGATCGTCTCGGTGACGGGTGTGGGCGTGGGGCTCATGGCTCCATCCTAGGGAGGGGCCCCTGACCGGGCGTCATGCCCGGTC
>NZ_JBQXFD010000007.1:0-118341 GCF_052615555.1 Micrococcus sp. EWR3.9.1 | reverse complement strand
GTCTGGACAGGACCCTCGCCCGTGCCTGACGAAGGGACCGCATGCTCGTCACCCTGACCGCGCTCTTCGTCGTCGCGCTCGCCGCCCCGGTGCTCTTCCGGTGGACGGGACGTCAGGGCTTCTACCTCCTCGCCGCGGTCCCCGCCGCCGGCTTCGTGTGGCTCCTGACCCAGCTGCCGCACGTGTTCGCCCTGCAGGAGGCGCTCGACGCGGGCCGGCCGATCCCGGCCTCCGCGGCCCACCTGGACCGCAGCGTGCCGTGGGTGCCGTACCTGGACATCGAGCTCGCCTTCCGCATGGACGTGCTGGCCGCGTTCATGTCCCTGATCGTGCTGGGCGTCGGCGCGCTGGTGCTGGCGTACTGCGCCCGCTACTTCCGCGAGCACGAGCCGCGCAACGCGGTGTTCGGCGGCCAGCTGCTGGCCTTCGCCGGCGCGATGTTCGGCCTGGTGACCACGGACGACCTCATGGTGCTCTACACCTTCTGGGAGATCACCTCGGTCCTGTCCTTCCTGCTGATCGGCTACTCGGGCCACCGCATCTTCGCCCGCCGCTCCGCCATCACCGCCCTGATCGTCACCACGTTCGGCGGCCTGGCCATGCTGGCGGGCCTGATCATGCTGGCCCACGCGGCCGGCTCCTGGCGGATCTCCGGCGTGCTGGCCGCGGCCCCCCGCCTCCTCGCGGACGACGGCGGGCGCGTCCTGCTCGAGGTCGCCGTCGGGCTCGTGCTGATCGGTGCGCTGACCAAGTCCGCCCAGGCGCCGTTCCACTTCTGGCTGCCGGGCGCGATGGCCGCCCCGACCCCGGTCTCGGCCTACCTGCACGCGGCCGCGATGGTGAAGGCCGGCGTGTTCCTCGTGGCCCGCCTGGCCCCCGCCTTCCACGAGCTGGCCACGTGGCAGGTGCTCGTGCTCGGCCTGGGCCTGTGGACCCTCATGCTGGGCGGCTGGCGGGCCCTGCGGCAGACCGACGTCAAGCTCGTGCTCGCCTACGGCACGGTCTCCCAGCTCGGCTTCCTCATGGTGGCCAACGGGCTGGGCGTCCGCGACGCAGCGCTGGCCGGCCTCGCGATGCTCCTGGCGCACGCCCTGTTCAAGGCCCCGCTGTTCATGGTGGTCGGTATCATCGACCACGAGGCCGGCACCCGCGACCTGCGCGAGCTCTCCGGCATCGGCCGCCGCCACCCCGTCCTCGCCGCCGTCGCCGTCCTGGCCGCCGCCTCGATGGCCGGCCTGCCCCCGTTCTTCGGGTTCGTGGCCAAGGAGGCGGTCCTGCAGAGCCTGACGGACCACGGCGCGGCCCACGGCGGCCCGCTCGCGTGGGCGCCCCTCGTGCTGATGGCCGCGGGGTCCGTGCTCACCGTGGCCTACACGTGGCGCTTCCTCTGGGGTGCCTTCGCCACCAAGCGCACCCCCGAGGGTGCCCCCGTGCCCGCCACCCGCTTCCACACGCGCGTGACCTTCCTCGAGCTGGCCCCCGCCGGGCTGCTGGCGCTCACCGGTCTGGTGCTCGCGGTCCTGCCCGGGCCCCTCGAGCACCTGCTGGCCGCCCACACGGCCACGATCCCGGCCCTGGACCCGGCCGCCTCTCCGGCGCACCTGGCCCTGTGGCACGGCTGGACGCCCATCCTCGCCCTCTCCGCGGGGATCTGGGTGCTCGGCGCGCTGCTCGCCCTCGGCCGGCCGGGAGTCGAGGCGTTCCAGCGCCGCGTCGAGTTCCCGGTCGACGCCCTGCGCACGTACCGGAAGATCACCGGCGCCCTCGACGAGGTCGCCATCTGGGTCACGGGCCGCACCCAGACCGGCTCGCTGCGCCGCTACCTGGCCATCATCCTCACGACGGCGGCCGGCCTGCCCGTCGCCTTCCTCCTGTTCCCCGCCGGGCGGGAGGACCGCCTCCTGGCCACCGCGTTCCTCGACGGGGACATCATCTGGGCAGAGAGCCCGGCGCAGCTGGTCATCGTCCTCATGATCGCCGTGGCCACCGTGTTCGCCGTCCGCGCCCGCCGCCGCTTCAAGGCGATCATGCTGGTGTCCGTGACCGGCTACGGCGCCGCCGCCCTGTTCGCCCTGCGCGGCGCCCCGGACCTCGCCATCACCCAGGTGCTCGTGGAGACCATCATCCTGGTCACCCTCATCCTGGGCCTGCGCGTGCTGCCGCCGGACTGGTACGACCGCCGCACCGGCTCACGGCGGCTGGGCCGCCTGGCCGTGGCCGTCGGGTTCGCGCTGACCATGATGTGGATCGCCGCCACCGCGCTGGCCGCCCGCACCGCCGAGCGCATCTCGCTGCCCATGCCGGAGCTCGCCTACACGGACGGCTACGGCGCCAACGCCGTGAACGTCACCCTCGTGGACATCCGCGCGTGGGACACGTGGGGCGAGATCACCGTGCTGGCCGCCGCCGCCACCGGCGTGGCCTCCCTGATCTTCCTGCAGCACCGCGACGGGCGCACCCGCAGCATCGACGACGTCGCCCCCGGCTCCGTCGGCGACTTCGGCGCCGACTCCTCGCTCGGGGCCCGCGAGCTGTCCGTCGTGCGCAGCTTCGCTGTGGACGATCGCAAGGGCCAGTGGCTCGTGGCCGGCCACACGATGGCCCCCGAGCGGCGCTCGATCATCCTCGAGGTCGTCACCCGCTTCATGTTCCCGATCATGATGCTGCTCTCCGTCTACTTGCTGCTGGCCGGGCACAACACCCCCGGCGGCGGCTTCGCCGGCGGCCTGCTCGCAGGCCTGGCCCTCACGCTGCGCTTCCTCGCCGGCGGCCGGTACGAGCTGCAGGAGGCCTCCGTGATCCCGGCCGGGCCCATGATCGGCCTGGGCCTGGCGATCGCCACGCTCACCGGGATCGCCCCGCTCTTCTTCGGCGGGCAGATCCTGCAGTCCTATGTGGTGGAGTTCACCGACCTGCCGCTGTTCGGCGACGCCCTCAAGCTGGTCTCGGCCACGGCGTTCGACATCGGCGTGTACCTCGTGGTGGTCGGGCTCGTGATCGACGTGCTGCGCTCGCTCGGCGGTGAGGTGGACCGCCGGGGCGAGGAGGCCCGCCGCGCCCGCCTGCGCGCCGCGGCCCGCCGTCGTCATCCGCGCATGCCCACCCCGTCCACCCCCGACGCCCCGGAGGCCGCCCGATGATGACCGTCGACCTGGCCCTGCTCCTGGCGATGGGCGTGATGTTCGCCGGGGGGATCTACCTGGTGCTCGAGCGCAGCCTGACCCGCATCCTGCTGGGGATCATGCTGATCAACAACGGCGCCATCATGCTGCTGTTCCTCGCCTCCGGCGGCGTCGGCCTGGCCCCGCTGTTCGTGCGCGGCCGGGACCCGCACGAGTACGCGGACACCCTGCCGCAGGCGCTGATCCTCACCGCGATCGTGATCGGCTTCGCCGTGGTCGCGTTCCTGACCGCCATGATCTACCGCTCGTGGCTGCTCATCCGCGAGGACGAGGTCGAGGTGGACGCGGAGGACGTCAAGATCGCCCGGATGCCCGCCTGGGACGCGGAGGACGACGCGGAGCTCGTGGAGGAGTCCTCCGAGTTCCTGGACGACGCCGCGGACCCCAACGCCCACTACGAGCACGCCACGGAGTCCCGACCCCACGTGCGCCACGCCTCGCCCACATCGCCCACCCATCCCGGCCCGGCGTCCGCCGTCCGTGCCCACCGCGCCGACGGGGGGCCGCGCCCGTGAGCATCGGCACCCTCCCCCTGACCGACCTGGCCCCGCTGGCCGTCATGCTGCCCGTGCTGGGCGCGGCCGTGACCTTCATGCTCGTGCGTCGCCCCCGCGCGCAGATCACCGTCACGGTCTCCGCGCTCGTGCTCACCCTCGTGCTGGACGCGCTGCTGCTGGCCGCGGTCTGGGACACCGGGATCGCGGCCGTCCACCTCGGCGGCTGGCCGGCCCCGCTGGGCATCACCCTCGTGGTGGACCGGCTCTCGGCCCTCATGCTCGTGGTGTCCGCGCTGGTCACCCTGGCGGTGCTGCTGTACGCCTCGGCGCAGGGGCTGATCAACCGGGACGAGGGCGGGCCGGTCTCGATCTTCCACCCCACGTTCCTGATCCTCGTGGCGGGCGTGTCCAACGCGTTCCTCGCCGGCGACCTGTTCAACCTCTACGTGGGCTTCGAGATCCTCCTGACGTCCTCCTACGTGCTGCTGACCATGGGGGGCACCGCCCAGCGCATCCGCGCGGGCATCACCTACGTGGTGGTCTCCGTGCTCTCCTCGGTGGTGTTCCTGATCGCGATCGCGATGATCTACGCGGCCACCGGCACCGTGAACATGGCGGACCTGGCCGTGAAGCTGGGCGAGCTGCCCACCGACGTGCAGATGGTCCTGCACGTGCTGCTCCTGGTGGGCTTCGGCATCAAGGCGGCCGTGTTCCCGCTGTCCTTCTGGCTGCCGGACTCGTACCCCACCGCGCCCGCCCCGGTGACCGCGGTGTTCGCGGGCCTGCTCACCAAGGTGGGCGTGTACGCGATGATCCGCACCGAGACGCTGCTCTTCCCGGGGGAGCACGTCAACGCGCTCCTGCTCGTGGTGGCCGCGCTGACCATGGTGGTGGGCATCCTCGGCGCGCTGGCCCAGACGGACATCAAGCGCATCCTGTCCTTCATCCTCGTCTCCCACATCGGCTACATGATCTTCGGCCTGGGCCTGGCCACGGAGGCGGGGCTGGCGGCCACCGTGTACTACGTGGCCCATCACATCACCGTGCAGACCACGCTCTTCCTCGTCACGGGTCTGATCGAGAACCGCGCCGGCACCGCGAACATCGACCGCCTCGGGTCCCTGGCGAAGGTCTCCCCGTTCGTGAGCGTCCTGTTCCTCGTGCCCGCGCTCAACCTCGGCGGCATCCCGCCGTTCTCCGGCTTCCTCGGCAAGGTCGGCCTGCTGCGCGGCGGCGTCGAGCAGGCCACGCCCCTGGCCTACACGCTGGTGGGCGTGTCCCTGCTCGTGTCCCTGCTGACCCTGCTCGTGGTGGTGCGCGTGTGGACCCGTGCGTTCTGGCGCAAGGTGGAGGACGTGGAGCACCCGCCCGCCCAGCTGGTGGCCGCCTACGAGCGGACCATCGACCGCGGCCTGCGCCCGCGACGCCTCGAGCCGGGCCTCGTGCTGCCCACGGCTGCCCTGGTGGTCATGACGCTGGCCTTCACGGTCCTGGCCGGCCCGCTGTTCGACCTCGCCGACGCGGCCGCCACGGACATGCTGGACCGCACGCCCTACATCGCGAGCGTGCTCGACGAGGCCGCCGCCGAGCGCGCCGCCGAGACCCTCAGCCACGACCCGACGGAGGTGCACGATGCCCGGCACTGACCCCGCCCGCGCCGGCGCCGAGCGTCCGGCGCGCCCGCACCGCGTCCGGGACATGGTGGGCCAGTGGCCCCTGATCGCGGTGCTCGTGCTGCTGTGGTGCGCCGTGTGGGAGGACTACTCCCTGCACGTGGCGCTCGCCGGCCTGGCCTTCTCGCTGCTCGTCATGGTGCTGTTCCCCATGCCGCGCATCCCCTTCAGCGGCCGCCTGAACCCGTGGTGGTTCCTCGTGTTCACCGCCCAGTTCCTCGGGGACGTGGTGCGCTCCTCGGTCGAGGTGTCCAAGGTGGTGCTGCTGCGCGGGCGGGCGGCGCGCAGCTCGATCGTGGGGGTGCGGCTGCGCAGCCACGACGACCTCGTCATCACCCTGGTCAGCCACGCCCTGGCCCTGGTCCCCGGCTCGATCGTCCTCGACGTCGATCGGGCCCGGTCCATCCTCTACCTCCACGTGCTGGACGCCACCACGGACGAGGACATCGAGGACTTCCGCGCCAAGGCGCTGCGCGTCGAGGCCGGCATCATCAAGGCGGTCGGCACCCGGGAGGACCTCGAGCTGGTCCACCGGTACCCGGACACGGCCCCGCCGGAGGAGGAGTCGGCCGAGCGCCGGCGCCCCGCCGCCCCGCGGCCGGGGGGCACCGCCCCCATCGGGAGCACCGCCGACCACGCGAAGGAGGGCACATGACGGACCCGTTCCACCTGGCCGCCTGGATCGCCGGGACGCTGCTGTTCGTCGGCGCCCTCGGCGCGCTTTACCGGATCGTCCGCGGGCCGTCCCTGCTGGACCGTGCGATCGCCACGGACGTGCTGCTCGTGGTGCTCTCCTCCGGGCTCATCCTGGACATGGCCGTGCGCCGCCACACGGACAACGTGGTGCTCGTGGTGCTGGCGGCCACCGTCGGCTTCGTGGGCTCGGTGACCGTGGCCCGCTTCGTCGAGGACCGGCGGCCCGACCACTCCATGGAGGACCAGGCGCGCGTGCCCGGCACCACGGACGTGCCGGGCGGGGAGGAGGGCCGATGACCGACACCGCCACGCTCCTGGACTGGCTGGCCGCGTTCCTGATCGTCAGCGGCGCCTTCTTCTCCCTGGTGGCCGGCGTGGGCCTGCTCGTGCTGCCGGACCTGCTGGCCCGCATGCACGCCGCCGCCAAGCCGCAGGTCCTCGGCCTGCTGCTCATGCTCGCGGGGCTGGCGATCGAGTGGCGCTCGTGGGTGTGGCTGCCCGTGCTGTTCCTGGCCTGGGTCACCCAGATGGTCACGGCCCCGGTGGCCTCCCACCTGGTGGGCCGCACGGGCTACCGCACCAAGCACGCCCGCCGTGAGCTGCTGCACCGGGACGAGCTGGCCGCCGTCGTCCGTCGCGCCGAGCCCCCGGCGGACCCCGGGCCGCGCCGCGCCGGCGCCCGGCCGCGCGGGCGCCGCTGACACCACCCCGCACAGCACGACGGCCGCCGTCCGGATCCCTCCGGGCGGCGGCCGTCGTCGTGGTGGTGGCGGGGCGGCTCAGACCTCGTGGTCCACGCGGTGCGCGGTGGACTCGGACACCTTGCGGATCGCGGCGCCGGCGCCGCGCTGGCCGGCGACCTTCAGCAGCGCCGCGACGCCCGCGGAGATGAACGCGAAGGACAGGGCCTCGATGAGGGGCAGCGTCTCGTCGGCCGCGTCGTTCGGGGCGCTGTGGCCGGTGACGAGCCGCCAGCCGCCCGCCACCACGCGGGAGCCGACGATGCCGCCGACCAGCGTGATGCCGGCGGACAGGGCCTTCTGGACGAGCGTGTTCATGGTGCGCCTTCCGTGGTCGGGGATCTCACGTGCGGTTGCGGCCGCGGCCGACGACGCCGGACGGGCCGGTCCCCAGCCTAGCCCGCGGTGGGCACCGGGTCGCCGCTGACGTGCCGGCCGGGGTCGCCGTCGGCGTCCAGATGGGCCTGCAGCATGCCGGTGAGCTCGTGGTCCACGGGGATCTCGACGCCGTCGACGGCGCGCACCGGCAGGACGCCGCGCACCGAGGAGACGAGCCAGACGCCCTCGGCGCCCTGGAGGTCCGCCGGGACGAGCGGGCCGTAGCCGAGCTCCCAGCCGTCCGCGTGGGCGGCCGCGAAGATCACGGCCTGCGACGTGCCGGCGAGGATGCCCTTCTGGCGCAGCGGGGTGAGGAGGCGGCGGACGCCGTCCTCCCCGGTGCGCACGATCAGCACCGTGGAGGTGGGGCCCTCGAGCAGGTAGCCGTCCGCGCTGGTGAAGACGACGTCGTCGGCGCCGTGCGCGCGGGCGTAGCGCAGGGCGGCCATGTTCACGGCGTAGGAGAGGGTCTTCGCGCCGGTGAGCAGCCACGGGGAGCGCTCGGGGGCCTGCGAGTCGATGCCGCGGTCCAGCAGCAGCACCCGCAGCCCCCGCTGCCGCTCCTCGTCCTGGATCGCCGGGGCCGGGCTCAGCAGCGCCCACGCGGTGGGCGTGGGCACCGCGCCGGGAGCCGCGTCCGGGCCGCGGGTGACGGTCAGGCGCACGGCGAGACGGTCCCCGGGCGCGACGTCGTTGGCCTCGGTGAACGCCCGCAGGCCGAGCGCGACGGCGGCCTCCCACGCCGCCGCCTCGGGGGCGGCCAGCTGCAGGGCGGCGGCGGACGCGGCCAGCCGGCCGAGGTGGGCTCCGAGCTTGCGCATGCGCAGGGTCCCGAGCCCGTCGGCGACGGCGAGCGCCGTCTCGAAGATGCCGTCGCCGCGCGTGACCCCCTGGTCCGTGACGCTCAGGTGCGGGACGGCCGGGTCCGCGAGCCGCGGGGCGGGGGCGCCGTCCGCGTCCGTCTCGAGCAGGACGAGGACGGGCGAGCCGGCGGCGGGGGAGAAGGCGGTGGGACGCATCCGCCCAGGATAGACGCCCGCCCCCGGCCGATCGGGGCCGGGGGCGGGCATCAGTCGGGGGCGGTCAGGCCCGGTGGGCGCCGCCGTCCGGGGCGGGGACGGAGGGCTGCGCCGGGGCGTGGGCGCGCTCGAGCTGGGCGCCCTCCACGTCCACGTCCGGCATGATCCGGTCGAGCCAGCGCGGCAGCCACCACGCCTTCTCGCCGAGCAGGTGCATCAGCGCCGGCATCAGGAGCAGGCGCACCACGAACGCGTCCAGCAGCACGCCGAAGGCCAGGCCGAAGCCCATCGGGCGGATCATCGCGTCGTGGGCGAAGATGAACCCGCCGAACACGGAGATCATGATGATCGCCGCGGCGATCACGACGGCCCGGCCCGAGCGCAGGCCGGTCAGCACGGCCTGGCGGGCGGGCAGGCCGTGGGCGTAGGCCTCGCGCATGCCGGAGGCGATGAACAGCTGGTAGTCCATGGCCAGGCCGAACAGCACGCCGATCATGATGGTCGGCAGGAAGCTGAGCACGGGGCCGGGGTTGTGGACCCCGAACACCGAGCCGAGCCAGCCCCACTGGAAGATGGCCACCACGCCGCCCAGGGCGGCGAACATGGAGAGCACGAACCCGCCGGTGGCGATCAGCGGCACCAGGATCGAGCGGAACACCAGCACCATGATCAGCAGGGACAGGCCCACCACCACGCCCAGGTAGAGGGGCAGGGCGTCGGAGAGCTTCTCCGAGACGTCGATGAACCCGCTGGTCATGCCGGCCACGCCGAGGTTGGAGGCCTCGCCGGCCGGCTCGGTGGCGCGCAGGTCGCGCACCAGCTCCTCGGTGGAGACGGCGTTCGGGCCCTCCTCGGGCAGCACCTGGAACATGGTGACGGTGCGGTCCTCGTTGAAGCCCGCGGGCACCACGGCGTGCGCGTGCTCGAGGCCGGCGAGCTGCTCGCCGACGTCGAGCTGGGCGTCCGTGGCGCGCCCCTCGTCCAGGCCGGCGGGCAGGTCCACGGTCACCACGAGCGGGCCGTTGTAGCCCTCGCCGAACTTCTCGGCGGTGAGCTCGTACGCAACCTGCGAGTCGGAGCCCTCCGGCTCGGACCCGCCGTCCGGCAGGCCCAGGCGCATCGAGCCGACCGGCAGGGCCACGAGCACCAGCAGGGCGACGGCCGCCAGGGCCGAGGCGATCGCGGCCGGGGTGGACATGGTCGAGCGGCGCCCGGCGCGGCGCACGGCGGCGGAGCCCTCGGCGACGGAGGCGGGACCCTCGTCGGCGAGGCGGGCCCGCTCCTTCTTCGAGAGGATCCGCATCCCGGCCAGGGAGAGCAGGGCCGGGGTCAGGGTGACGGCCACCAGCACGGCCACGGCCACGCAGACCGCGCCCACGGTGCCCATCAGGCCCAGGAACGGGATGCCGGTGACGTTCAGGCCCACGAGGGCGACGATCACGGTGATGCCGGCAAACACCACGGCGTTGCCGGAGGTGCCGTTGGCCAGCGCGATCGACTCGTGCAGGCCCGTGCCGCGACGCAGCTCCTGGCGGTGCCGGTTGACGATGAACAGCGCGTAGTCGATGCCCACGGCCAGGCCCAGCATCACCCCGAGCACCGGGGTCACGGAGATCATCTCCACGGCGGAGGAGAACGCGAGCGCCCCGGCGGCGCCCACGCCCACGCCCACCAGCGCGTTGACCAGCGGCAGACCCGCGCCCACGAGGGTGCCGAGCATGACCACCAGCACGATCGCGGCGACCACGAGGCCCACGACCTCGCCCGGGCCGAGCAGGGAGGGCGCGGTGGCGTTGAGCTCCTGGGAGGGATGCACGGCGACGCCGTCGATGTCCGCGCCGGTGAGGGCGCCGGTGACCGCCTCCTTGTCCTCGGCGGTGACGTCCAGGGTCGGCGTGGTGAAGGTGACGATCCCGACGGCGGTGCTGCCGTCCTCGGACACGGTGCGGAAGTCCTCCGCCAGGGCCAGGGTGCGCTCGCCGCGCTCGTACTCGGCCCGGCCCTCGTCGATCTTCTGCTGCTGCGCGTCCAGCTCGGCCTCGGCCTGGTCCAGGCGCTCCGCGCCGGCGGCCAGCTGGGCCCGGGCGTCCTCGAGCTCGGCGACGCCGCGCTCGTACTCGGCCCGGCCCTCGTCGATCTTCTGCTGCTGCGCGTCGAGCTCGGCCTCGGCCGCGTCCAGGGCCTGCTGCCGTCCCGCGGCCACCTGCTCGCGGCCGGCCTCGAGCTCGGCCTCGGACTCCTGCAGCTGCTGCCGGCCGGCGGCGAGTCGGGCGGCGCCGTCGTCGGCCTCCGCCTGGGCGGCCGCGAGCTGTTCGGCGCCCGCGTCGGCCTCGGCCTGGGCTGCCTCCAGCTGCGCGCGGGCGGCGTCGGCCTGGTCCTGAGCGGCCGCCAGCTGTGCCTCGGCGGCGGCGAGCTGCGCCTCCTGGTCGGCGAACTGCTCGGTGACCTGCTCCGCCGGGATGCCGGCGGCCTCGGCCTCGGCCAGTGCGGCGTCCCGGGCCTGCTCGAGCTCGGCGCGGCCCGCGGCCAGCTGCTCGGCCCGGGCGTCGAGCTCGGCCTGCCCGGCCTCGAGCTCGGCCCACCGGGCGTCGAGCTCGGCCTGCGCGGCCTCGAGCTCCTGACGCTGTGCGTCGAGCTTGGCCTGCCCGGCCTCGAGGCGCTCCGCCTGCTCCTCGAGCTCGGCGCGGCCGGCGTCGAGCTGCTCCTGGCCTTCGGCCACCTGCTGCTCGGCCTCCCGGAGCGGGGCCAGGGCCTCGGCCGGCAGGGCGTCCAGGCCACGCTCCTCGAGGTCGGCGCGCGCGGCGTCGAGCTTCGCCTGCCCCTCCTCCAGCTGGGCGGCGGCCTCGGCCAGGCGCTGCTCGGCCGCGTCGGCCTCGGCCGTGCGACGCTCGAGCTCGGCCCGGCCGTCCTCGATCTCCTGGCGTCCGTCCGCGAGGCGCTGCTCGCCGTCGGCCAGCTCGGCGCGGCCCTCGTCGAGCCGGGTGCGGGCGTCGTCCCGCTGGGCCTGGGCCTCGAACGGGTCCACGACGCCCTCCACGGCCGGCTGCTCGGCGACGTCGTCCAGCAGGGCGGTGATCTGCTCGCGCTGGGCGTCGGTCAGGGGGGAGCCGTCCTCGGTGGTGAACACGACCTGGCCCCTACCGCGGGAGGCCTCCGGGAACTCCTCCTTGAGGCGGTCCGTGACCTGGGCGGTGGGCGTGCCGGGGATGGTGACGGTGGAGGAGAGCGTGCCGCCGAAGGCGAGGAACCCGCCGACGGCGAGGGCCAGGGCGAGCACCCAGGCGAGGATCACGAGGAGGGGGCGGCGGGCGGCGCCGAGGCCGAGACGGTAGAGCAGTGTCGCCATGGGAAGGGGAGGTCTCCTTGCGCTGGGGTGGGACGCGGCCGGACGCGGCACGCCGCCTCCGATGCTACACCTAAGCGGAGCGTACCGCTCCGGTCCCGGCGCCCGGCCGGCCCGCACGCAGACCCCCGACGCCCCGACCCCGGGCGGCGCCCCCGTCAGGCGGAGGGCAGGCGCAGGACCAGGTCCGCCGCGGCGCGCGGGGCGTGCCGGGCCAGGTAGTCCTCCTCCTGTGCGGCCCAGCGGTCCCAGTGCGGGGCGAAGGTCTCACCGTCCCGGGCCAGCGCCCGCGTGCGCCGCGCGGGGGTCTCGAGCTCGAGCCACACCGCCAGGTCGAGCAGCGGTCGGGCGGCGGTGCTGAGCGCACCCACGCCCTCGCACACCACGACGTCGGCCGGCGCGGTCCGCCGCGGCGGACCGGGGGCGGCGCGGTGCCAGTCCCACGTGGTCCAGGTCGCCGTGCCCCGCTCCCGCAGCGCGCGCACGACGGCCGGGTAGGGGCCGTCGTCGCCCACCGCGGCGGCCAGCCCGTCCCAGCCCTGGTACATGGACTCGATCTCGATCACCTCGACGCGCGCGAACGGCGCGATCCGGGCCGCGAGCGCGGCGGCGAGGACGGTCTTGCCCGACCCCGAGCGGCCGTCCAGGCCGATGAGCGCCGGTCGGGTCACGGGTCCTCCGGGGTGGGGTCCGTCAGCGCGGCGGTGGCCGCCTCGAGCACCCGCACCGCGGCCCGCAGCTCCGCGACGGAGAACCCCTCGAGGGCGGCGCTCAGCCGCTGGGACATCGGTTGGAACGCGCGCTGCCCGTCGCGGCGGGCCGTGTCCGTGTGCTCCACCAGCACGCGCCGCCGGTCGCCCTCGTCCCGGCGGCGGCGGACGTGGCCCGCGGCTGCCAGGCGGTCCACGAGGGCGGTGGCCGAGGCCCGGGTGAGGTGCAGGTGGGCGCCGAGGTCCGAGGCGGTGACGGGCTCACCGGCCGCCGCGCGGGCCATCAGGTACGCGAGGGCTCTGAGGTCCGTGCGATGCAGGCCGACGCCGCGGCCGGCCTCGTCGACGGCGTGCTCCGCGCTCTCGCTGAAGACGCGCAGCGCGTGGACCACGGCGAGATGCTCCGCGGGGGCGGAGGGGGGCTGCGTGGTCATGGCCGGGAGTCTAGCCAGCCCCCATGGTTGTTTGATCATCGAACCATCCCCTACGCTCGGGGGCATGCCCACCGCGCCCGACCTGTCCGCCTTCCGCACCCCCGCCGCGCCGGGGCGTCCCTCTCGGGGGCTGCGGCTGGGCCTGGCCGCGGCGCTGGCCGTGGTCTGGTTCGCCGTGCTCGGCCTGGGCGGCCCCGTGTTCGGCGCGATCGGCGACGTCTCCTCGAACGACCAGGCCACCTTCCTGCCGGCGTCGGCCGAGTCCACCCGCGCGGGGGAGGAGGCGGCGGCGTTCCAGGACGGCGAGGCCGTGCCCGCCGTCGTCGTGGGCCCGGCGAGCACCGCGGACCCCGCGGCCGCCTTCCCCGCGCTCGCGGACCTCGCGGGCCGGTTGGGCGAGGTGCCGGGCGTGACCGACGTCGCCGGCCCGATCCCCTCCGACGACGGCGCGGCGGTGCAGTTCCTGGCCTTCGTCGACTCCTCGGCCGGGGCCGAGCGGCCCGTGGCCGACGTGGTGGCCGACCTGCGGGAGGTCGTGGCGGACCCGGCGGCCGCCGCCCCCGCCCTCGCCGGGACCGTGGCCGCGGACACCGAGTGGCACGTGGGCGGTCCGGCGGGCCTGGTCGCGGAGCTGGGCGGCGCGTTCGCGGGGATCGACGGGCTGCTGCTGCTCGTGGCGCTCGTGGTGGTGTTCGTGATCCTCGTGGCGGTCTACCGCTCCGTCCTGCTGCCGGTCCTCGTGCTCCTGACGGCCGTGGCCGCGCTCTGCGGCGCGATCGTGGCCGTCTACGGGATGGCCCTGGCGGGCTGGATCCAGCTCAACGGCCAGGCCCAGGGCATCCTCTCGATCCTCGTGATCGGCGCGGCCACGGACTACTGCCTCCTGCTCGTGGCCCGGCACCGCGAGGAGCTGCTGGTCCGCGCGGAGGTCGGGGAGGCGCTGCGGGCCGCCGTGCGCGGGTCCTTCGGCGCGATCACCGCGTCCGCCTCCACCGTGGCCCTCGCCCTGCTGATCCTGATGGCCTCGGACCTCAACTCGACGCGCTCCCTCGGCCCCGTGGCCGCCACGGGTGTGGCCTTCGCGTGGCTCGCCGCCCTGACCCTGCTGCCGGCGCTGCTGCGGCTGACCGGGCGTGCCGCCTTCTGGCCCACGATCCCGTCCCCCGAGCGCGCGCGCCGTCGCACGGAGCGCCGCGCCGCCCGGGGCCGGGCCTTCACCCCGCCGCGCGACGGCGCGGGCCGGCCCATCGCCGGCCTCGAGGAGGACCACGGGGTGTGGACGCGGGTGGGCACCGTTGTCGCGCGCCGGCCCCGCCCCGTCTGGGTCGCCACGACAGTCGGGCTCCTCGCCCTCTGCGGCGGCCTGCTGCAGCTGCGCGCGGACGGCGTCGCCCAGGAGGACGTGCTGCTCGGCGACTCCGACGCCCGGCAGGCCCAGGCCCTGCTGACCGAGCACTTCGACGCCGGCGCGGGCGCCCCCGCCCAGATCCTCGCCCCGGCCGGGGACGCGGAGGCGGTGCTCGCCGCCGTCACGGAGGACCCCGGCGTGGCCGAGGCCGCGGTCACCACGGACACCCCCGAGGCCGCCGCGGGCCTGCCCCCGGGCGCGCTCGACGCGGAGGGCGGGACGGGCGCCGCGTCCGCGCCGGAGCCGCAGCCCCGCGTGGTGGACGGCCGCGTGCTGGTCTCTGCCACCCTGGCGGACCCGGGCGAGTCCCTCGCCGCGCAGCAGACCGTGGCCCGCCTGCGCGACCGGCTCGCGGACCTGCCCACCTCGGGCGAGATCCTCGTGGGCGGCCCGGCGGCCCAGGCGCTGGACACGAACGTCACCACGCAGCGCGACCTGCGGGTCGTCATCCCGCTGATCCTCGCGATGCTGCTGGTCATCCTCGCGGTGCTGCTGCGCTCGCTCCTGGCACCCGTGCTGCTCGTGGTCAGCTTCGGTGCGGCCCTGGGCGTCTCGGCCCTCGTGTTCCGGCACGTGTTCGGCTTCGAGGACGCCGACCCCACCGTGCCGCTGTACGGCTTCGTCTTCCTCGTGGCGCTCGGGATCGACTACACGATCTTCCTGATGACCCGGGCGCGGGAGGAGACCCCGCGGCACGGCACGCGGGCGGGCGTGCTGCGCGCCCTCACCGTCACGGGCGGGGTCATCACCTCGGCCGGCGTCGTGCTGGCGGCCACCTTCGCCGCGCTCGCGGTGATCCCGCTGATGTTCATGGTGCAGTTGGCATTCATCGTCGCGTTCGGCGTGCTGCTGGACACACTGGTGGTGCGCACGCTGCTGATCCCCGCGCTCGTCCGGGACATCGGCCCGCGCGTCTGGTGGCCGGCGCGGGCCGCCTGAGCCCGGACGGCGACAGAGGGCCCGACCGGCGGTGCGGTCGGGCCCTCCGTGCACGCGGGCGCCTCAGGGGCGCGCGGTCACTTCTTCTTCGACTTCTTCGCGTTCGAGGCCGTGGCCTTCTTGGCAGCCGACTTCTTCGTGCGAGCGCCCTGCGGGGCGGGCGCGGCCTGGTCGTCCTTCACCCGGCCCGCGGCGGCGGCCTCCGTGGCCGCACCCGCGCTGCTCAGGCGGCCGTCGTCCGTGGTCAGGAAGGAGCGCATGAACCACTGGAACAGCTCGAGCTGGGCCACCTGGTCGATGAGGATGTCCTGGGTGACCGGGTCGAGGTCCTCGGTGGCGTCGATCGCGGCGCGGTGATCCGTCACGACGCCGTCGTAGACGAGGTCCAGCGCGGCCAGGTGCTCCAGGGTCGTCGCGCGGCCCAGCGTGTAGTCGTCCCACGTGCGGGCGGCCACGAGGGCGCCCGGGGTGCCGGCGGGGGAGACGCCGAGGGTGGCGATGCGCTCGGCGACGACGTCCACCATCGCGCGGACCAGCTCGATCTGTGGGTCGAGCATCTCGTGTACGCCGATGAAGCCCGGACCCACGACGTTCCAGTGGGCGTGCTTCAGGGTGAGCTGCAGGTCGTTGAGGGCGTGCAGGCGACCCTGGAGGATCTCGGCGATGCGGCGGCCCGTGCTCAGGGACAGGCCCGGGACGGTGTACTCGGCGGCGTTCTTCTCGGCCATGGTGGTGCTCCTTCTCCGTCGGGACGGGCGCGCCGTCGGCGACGCCCCGTGTTCCGCCATTCAACCGCGCGAGACCCGCGCGCTTCCAGGGCCCGGCGCCTGCACCGGGACGGATCAGGGATGGACCCGGGCCCCGGGAATGGATCGCGGACGGCCCGCGTTGACCCTCGCAGAAGCAGAAGTGAGTGAAGTCGACTCAGGTTCACTTGACAGTCCACCGCCCCGGTGGCAACCTGAGTCATGAAGGCTCAATTCCCTGCGGCGCCGGTGCCCCGGCCCGCGGGTCCGGCCCCCGCTTCACCGTCAGACAGGAAGGACCCCATCATGTCCCGTGCAGTCGGCATCGACCTCGGCACCACCAACTCCGTTGTCGCCGCCCTCGAGGGTGGCGACCCGGTCGTCATCGCGAACGCCGAGGGCGCCCGCACCACCCCGTCCGTCGTCGCGTTCTCCAAGGGCGGGGACGTCCTGGTCGGCGAGGTCGCCAAGCGCCAGGCCGTCAACAACCCCGAGCGCACCTTCGCGTCCGTCAAGCGCCACATGGGCACCGACTGGACCACCGAGGTGGACGGCAAGAAGTACACCCCGCAGGAGATCTCGGCCCGCACGCTGATGAAGCTCAAGCACGACGCCGAGGAGTACCTGGGTGAGAAGGTCACCGACGCGGTGATCACCGTGCCCGCCTACTTCAACGACGCCGAGCGCCAGGCCACCAAGGAGGCCGGCGAGATCGCGGGCCTGAACGTCACCCGTATCATCAACGAGCCCACCGCGGCCGCCCTGGCCTACGGCCTGGAGAAGGGCAAGGAGGACGAGCTCATCCTGGTCTTCGACCTGGGCGGCGGCACCTTCGACGTGTCCCTGCTCGAGGTCGCCAAGGACGAGGACGACTTCGCCACCATCCAGGTGCGCGCCACCGCCGGCGACAACCGCCTCGGCGGCGACGACTGGGACCAGCGGATCGTGGACTGGCTGCTCCAGCAGGCCAAGTCCAAGGGCGCGGACCTGTCCAAGGACAAGATCGCCCTGCAGCGTCTGAAGGAGGCAGCGGAGCAGGCCAAGAAGGAGCTCTCCTCGGCCACCTCCACCAACATCTCGCTGCAGTACCTGTCCGTGACCCCCGAGGGCCCGGTGCACCTGGACGAGCACCTCTCCCGCGCCAAGTTCCAGGACCTCACCAAGGACCTGCTCGAGCGCACCCGCAAGCCGTTCGAGGACGTCATCAAGGAGGCCGGCGTCAAGGTCTCCGACATCGACCACGTGGTCCTCGTCGGCGGCTCGACCCGCATGCCCGCCGTCTCCGACCTGGTGAAGGAGCTGACCGGCGGCAAGGAGCCCAACAAGAGCGTGAACCCGGACGAGGTCGTCGCCATCGGCGCCGCGGTGCAGGCCGGCGTGCTCGCCGGCGAGCGCAAGGACGTGCTCCTGATCGACGTGACCCCGCTGTCGCTGGGCATCGAGACCAAGGGCGGTGTGATGGCCAAGCTCATCGAGCGCAACACGGCCATCCCGACCAAGCGCTCCGAGACGTTCACCACGGCCGAGGACAACCAGCCCTCCGTGTCCATCCAGGTCTTCCAGGGCGAGCGCGAGTTCACCCGGGACAACAAGGCGCTGGGCACCTTCGAGCTGACCGGCATCGCCCCGGCCCCGCGCGGCATGCCCCAGATCGAGGTCACCTTCGACATCGACGCGAACGGCATCGTGCACGTCTCCGCGAAGGACAAGGGCACCGGCACCGAGCAGTCGATGACCATCACGGGCGGCTCCTCGCTGTCCAAGGAGGACATCGACCGCATGGTCAAGGACGCCGAGGCCCACGCGGACGAGGACAGGAAGCGCCGTGAGGCCGCCGACCGCCGCAACCAGGCGGAGCAGTCCGCGTACTCCGTGGACAAGCTCCTGCAGGACAACGCGGACAAGCTGCCCGAGGACGTCAAGACCGAGGTGCAGGCCGACGTCGACGCCCTGAAGGCCGCCCTGGAGAAGCAGGACAACGACGACGAGGTCGCCGCCGCGTTCGAGAAGCTCCAGGCCTCCCAGGTCAAGATCGGCGAAGCCCTCTACGCCCAGCAGGGCGCGGAGTCGGCCGACGCCGGCGCCGAGTCCGCCGCCCCGCAGGACGACGACGAGGACATCGTCGACGCCGAGGTGGTCGACGAGGACGACGAGAAGAAGGCCTGACACCCCGGTGCCGGGGAGGGCGTCCACGCCCGCCCCGCCCGGAGGCCCACGACGCCGGCGGGCCGGCCCGGCAGCGCCCCTGCCGGGCCGGCCCGCCGGCCTTCCCGCACCACCCCCGCGCGGCGGACCCGCCGCGCCCACCCGCTTCGAAAGGACACACCATGAGCGCCGACCAGCAGCGTCCGCACGGCTCCTCCGATGCCGAGCGCGGCTCCGAGGAGGAGCCCATCGTGTTCAACGACCGTCGCCGAATCGACCCCGAGACCGGTGAGCCCCGGGTCTCCGCCGAGAGCGCGGCCGAGCAGGCCGAGGACGGCGACGCCCTCGCCCAGGCCGAGCGCATCCTCGACGAGGCCGGCGCGCAGGCCGGGACCGAGGCGCCGCAGCCCGCGGCCTCGGACCGCGAGGCCGAGCTCGAGACCGACCTGCGCCGGCTGCAGGCCGAGTTCGTGAACTACAAGCGTCGCGTGGACCGCGACCGCGACCTGGCCAGGGACGCCGGTGTGGTCAAGGCCGTCACCGCGCTGCTGCCGGTGCTCGACGACATCGACGCCGCCCGCGCCGCCGGCGACCTGACGGACGGTCCGTTCGCCGCGATCGCGACCAAGCTCGACACCGCCCTGGCCGGCCTCGGCCTCGAGCGCCACGACCAGGAGGCGCTGGCCGGCGTCGAGTTCGACCCGGCCGTGCACGAGGCCGTGATGCGCCAGCCGCACGCAGAGGTGCCCGCGGACCACGTGGTCCAGGTCTTCCGCAACGGCTATCTCCGGGACGGCCGCGTGCTGCGCGCCGCCCAGGTGATGGTCTCCGCCGGAGACGAGTGACCCCGTCGGCCGGCGGCCCACCCCGCCGCCGGCCGACCCCCCTGACCGATGCACACGAGAGGAGGCACCATGGCCTCGCAGGATTGGATGGACAAGGACTTCTACGCGACCCTGGGGGTGTCCAAGGACGCCTCCGAATCGGACGTGAAGAAGGCCTACCGCAAGCTCGCCCGCACCCACCACCCGGACCAGAACCCCGGGGACGAGGCGGCCGAGAAGAAGTTCAAGGAGATCTCGGAGGCGTATGCCGTCCTGAGTGACCCCCAGGAGCGCCAGGAGTACGACGCGATCCGTGCGATGGGCGGCGGCGCCCGGTTCTCCGCCCCGGGCGGTGCCGGCGGCGGCGGCTTCGAGGACGTCTTCGGCGGCATGTTCGGCGGCGGGGGCGGCCCCCGCACCACGCAGTCCGGGCCCGACCTGTCGGACCTGTTCAGCGGGATGTTCGGCGGCGCCGCCGGCCAGACCGGCGGCTTCGGCGACGCCGGCTACCCGCGGCCGCGCCCCACGAAGGGCGCGGACCGCACCGCCACCACCACGATCTCCTTCCGCGGTTCGATCCAGGGCACCACGGTGTCCCTGCGCGCCCCGGACGGCGAGACGATCGAGGTGAAGATCCCGAAGGGCATCCGCGACGGCCAGAAGGTCCGGGCCCGCGGCAAGGGCTCGCCCGGTGCGGCCGGCCGCGGCGACCTGCTGGTCACCGTGCACGTGCGCGAGCACGAGTTCTTCCACCGGGACGGGGACGACCTGCGCATCACCGTGCCCGTCACCTTCCCCGAGGCCGCCCTCGGCGCCACGATCGAGGTGCCCACGCTGGAGCGCCCCGTGAAGGTGAAGGTGCCGGCGGGCTCCCAGTCCGGCCGCGTGCTGCGCCTGAAGGGCCGCGGTGTCGAGCGCGGGACGACGACGGGTGACCTGCTCGTGGAGCTGCACGTCACCGTGCCCACCGAGCTCGACGACGACGCCCGCGCCGCCATCGAGGCCCTGCAGTCCGCCCTGGCCGGCGACGATCCGCGGCGGGAGCTGGCCCGGAAGGCCGCCTGGTGAGCGCCCGCGACGGCGCCGCCCGCGCGGACCGGGGCCGCGAGCCGGGTCTTGACCGGAACGCCCCCGTCTTCGTGATCTCCGTGGCCGCCGAGATGGCGGACATGCACCCGCAGACCCTGCGCCAGTACGACCGGCTCGGCCTCGTGGTCCCCGCCCGCCAGGGCGGACGGCAACGCCGCTACTCCCTGGCCGATGTCGAGCGGCTGCAGACCGTGCAGGCCCTGAGCCGCGAGGGCATCTCGCTGGAGGGCATCCGCCGCGTGATCGCGCTGCAGCGCGAGGTCGAGCAGCTGCAGGACACCGTGGTCGAGCTGGCGGCCCAGGTGGACCGCCTCCACCACGCCTCCCGCCTGGCCCGCGTCTTCACCGTGGGCTCCGGCGGCGACGTCTCGGCCCGGTACGCCGACCGGATGGCCGTCCGCCGTCACGCCGCGGCACGGACCGAGGCCGACGCCGCGGGCCAGGCCTCCCCGGGTGTCCTGCGGACGCTGCCCTCCGGCGGTGCCCGCCCCCGACGGGTCCTCACGTGGCAGCCCGAGCAGGACTGAGCCGGGCGTCGTTCGGGGTGGCCGCACGGTCCCGCGTCCGGGAGCGGCTGCGCGCCGACATGGCCCGGCGCGACGGCCTGGGCCGGCGGGCCCGCAGCGCCCTGGACGGGATCGTCCACGCCCTCAAGCCGGAGGGCATGGACCCGCACCTGCCCGCCCGGCATCTGCTGGACTACGTCCTCGACGGCCCGGACGGTCCGCGCGCGGTGGTCGCCGCGGGAGACCCCGCGACCGCCACCCACCTGACCTGGCTCGTCTCCGGCATGGGCATCCGCCCCCAGACGGCCATGTGGGGGACGGCCCGGGAGGCCGCCCACCTCGCCGCCGCCCAGCGCGCCGCCGGCGCACCCCGCCCGGTCGTCATCGCGTGGCTCGGCTACCCCGCGCCCACACCCTGGCGGGTGGTGCTCGACGGCCCCGGCCGGCGCGGCGGCGCGATGCTCGCCGCGGATGTGCGGGCCTGGTGGGAGTTCATGCGCCACGGGCCGGGGGAGGACGACGCCGCCGCCCCGGCCCTGCGCGCCCGCGGGACCGCCGTGCACGGGGCCATGGAGGCCCACTCGTACGGCTCGCTGGTGGCCGCGCACGCCCTGCGCCTGCTCGCGGACCGGGGCCTGCAGCCCGACGACGCCGAGGCCCCGTGGCCGGCCGAGCGTCCCGTCGAGGCCCTCGTGGTCTCGGGCGCGGTCGGCCTGCCCGCCGCCCTGGCAGCCCGGGCCGCGCACCTCGGCCTGCGGTCCGGACGGGTGTTCCGCGCCCTGGCCCCGGGCGACCTCCTCGCCCGGGTCGGCCGTGCGGTGGGCCGTCGTCGGGACTGGACGGACGCCGCCGTGCTGCCGGTGGCCCCGCGGCCCGGCCTGGCGGGGGCCGGCGTCCGCGGCCACCACACGGCCCGCTGGTCGCCGACGGCCCCCGGGGACGCCCCGAGGGGCTACCGGGACGCCGGGTCCGTGACGCTCGCGGCGACCGCGCGGGTGACCGCCGGCCTGCCGCTGCCGCCCGTCCCGGACGGCGCCGACCCGGCCGGGCCGGTCGCCCCGGCCTGAGCGGCCCCGTCGGGCCCCGTGCTCAGCGGCGGCGGTACGCCAGGTCGAACACAAGGCGTCCGGCCCGCTGGGACTTCGCCTCGAAGCTCGTGATCGGTCGACCCTCGAACCGGGGCGCCCAGCCGCCCTCGTGGTCCACGGGGTCCGCGGCCGCCGCGCCGGCCCGCGCCTCACCCAGGCCGGCCCGCAGCGGGCGCTCCTCCTCGGCCGCGCGCTCCCAGCCCGCGGGCAGCGGCTGGGCACCCACCTCGGTCTCCCTGCCCTCGCGGCGCACCCGCGTGAGCGGGGAGTCCTCGCCTGCGGCGCGCCCGGGGAAGAGGTTCTCGAACTCCGGGTGCGCCTCGAGCACCTCGCGCATCTGCACGGCGTAGCCCGACCAGTCCGTCGCCAGCCGCAGCACCCCGCCGGGGGCGAGCACCCGCGCCACGCGGTCCGCGAAGGCGGGGGAGACCAGGCGGCGCTTGTGGTGCCGCTTCTTGTGCCACGGGTCCGGGAAGAACACCCACACCTCGGAGACGGAGCCGGGCGTGAGCAGGGCGTCCAGCAGCTCGGGGGCGTTGGCCTCCACGGCGCGGACGTTCTCCAGGCCCTGCTGCTCCACGCGCGTCATGAGCGCGGCCAGGCCGGGCACGTAGACCTCGACGGCGAGCACGTTCCAGTCCGGCCGGTCGGCGGCGGCCTGCGCCGTGGACTCGCCCAGCCCGGAGCCGATGTCCACCAGCAGGGGGGCCTCGCGCCCGAACACCCCGGCCCAGTCCAGTCGGGCCTGGGCGTCCACCGAGGTGGCGCCGCGGCCGCGGGGCACGTCCACGAGGACCCGCTCCGCCTGGCGGTCCCACACGGCCTGCCGCCCCGCGTTCAGGCGCGCACCGCGTCGGACGAAGGAGACCGGCTCCCGTCGGACGAGGGCGGGGTCCTTGTCCCGATTGTGGTCGTGCGCGTGGACGCGCTCGGCGGGCGGCGGGACGGCGTCGGGGTCGGGTGCGTCCGGGCGGGGGCGGGAGAGGTGCTCAGTCATCGCCCCGATCCTGCCACGGCCGTGCGTCGACGGCGCCGACCGCGGTCGCCGCCGGCGCCCGGCGCCGGGGTCAGGGGGTGCCGCTGGAGCGGTCTCCCGACGTGGGCGGCGCGGGCGCCGAGGCCGTCGTGGCGGTCGGCTCGGGCGCGGACTCGGTCGGGTCCGGCGCGGGGGCCGTGGCCGGCGCGCTCGTGGACGGACCGGACGGGCTCGGGGACGTGGGGGTCGGCGTCGCGGAGGTCGGCGACGGGTCGGGGGTGCTCGGCGTCGGACTGCCGGATCCCGTGCCCGACGGCGAGGACGAGCTGGCGGGCGACGTCGGGGAGGACGGCGTGGCCGAGCCGGTGGACGTGGGGACCGAGGAGGACGGGGCCGTGCTGCTCGGCACCGTGCTGCTCGGCACCGGGGTGGTCGCGCTGGGCGTCGGGGCCGCCGTGTCGGCGGGTGCGGACGGGGGCGGCACGGGTGCGTCGGTGGCCTCCTGCGTCCGCGAGGACGTCTCGGGCTCCGGCTCGGGGGCGGGCTCCGGCTGCTGCTCCTCGAGGGTCGGGGTGGAGCGGTCCGGCAGACGCAGGTCGGCGGGGGCGGAGGCGGCGTCCGCGGCGACGTGGCCCAGGTCGGACAGCCAGGGGGCTGCCGTGTCCCGGGGGATCCGCACCGTCAGCACACCCGCGGCGGCCGGCGCCATGGACGCCTGGTCCGCCTCGAGCATCAGGCTGCCGTCCGGGAGGAAGACCACCGCGTCCCAGACGCGACGGTTCTCCACCTGCTCCGGCGCGTCGACCGCCGAGTCCAGGCGCGAGCCGATCACGTCCGGGTCGTTGGCCATGCGCTGGCGCACCTCGGCGCGGAACGCGTCCCAGCCGTCGGGGGTGAAGAGATCGGCGGTCTCGAGCACGCGGTCCTCGCGGGCCGAGTACCAGATCACGTGCGAGGTGGACACGGAGTCCGTGCCGCGCCGTTCCGTGGCGAGCAGGCGGGCCGCGGCGATGTCCTCGGCCACGACGGCGAGCTGCGGCTGGATCTCCAGGCGCGGGTCCGCGCTGGGGTCGGTGTCCCGGCGGTACTGGTCGATCTGGGCGCGCACGGCCCCGGCCATGGCCTCCGTCCAGGCCGGCGCCCCGGGCACCTGCAGCCACGCCCCGTGGTGGTCCGGGTCCTCGCCCTCGAGCACGGCGATGCTCGCCTCCGGCACCCTCTCGAGGTCGTGCGAGGGGACCTCGAGCGTAAACGGGGCCATGTCCATGGACGGCAGGGCGGAGGCCGCCGTCGTGGCGGGCGCAGGCTCGGGCTGCGGCTCGGTGCGAGCACAGGCGCTCAGCGCCACCAGGGCGACGGCGGCCAGGCCGAGGGCCGCGCGGCCACGGCGGGGGGAGGGCAGGACGGGACGCATGCGATTCACTTCCGGTGGTCGGAGGACTCCAGGATGGCCTCGACGCGGGCGGCCATCTCGTCCGCTGTCGGCGGGCGCCAGTCCGGGTCGTTCCGGCGGCGGGCGTCGCGGCGCAGGCGCAGGGCCACCCAGATCGCGAGGAAGGCCAGAATCAGGACCAGGACGATGTTGGAGAAGACGTCCGCGTACTCGGAGATGACGTGGAACCGCTCCCCGAGCGCGTAGCCGCCGTAGACGAAGATCGCGTTCCAGATCAAGGAGCCCAGCGCCGTGAACAGGGTGAACTTCGCGAGGTTCATCCGCTCGATGCCCGCGGGGATGGAGATCAGGGAGCGGAACACGGGGACCATGCGGCCCAGGAACACGGTCCAGTAGCCGTAGCGGATGAACCAGCGCTCGGTCTTGGCCACGTCCTCCATGTCCACCAGCGGCATGCGGTCCACGATGCGGTACATGCGGCGGCGGCCGAGCCACGCGCCGATGCCGTAGAGGGCCAGTGCGCCGACGATCGAGCCGACCGTCGCCCAGACCAGCGCGGCATGCGGGCTGAAGGCGCCGCCGGCCGCGGTGAAGCCGGCCAGGGGCAGGATCACCTCGGACGGGATGGGCGGGAAGATGTTCTCCGCGAAGACGGCCAGGCCGACGCCGATCGGGCCGACCGCCTCCATGACGTCCACGACGATGTTGCCGAGCCAGCCGTAGTCGGTGGGCGCGGCGGCGGCCACGCTCAGGGGTGTGACGAGGGGGAGCATGCGCCCCATTGTCCATCATCGACCGCCTCCGCGACGTGGTGGAGGCGCCGACGTCGTCCGCTCTGCGCGCACAGTCGCGCCTCCGGGCGGGCGGGAGCGGGCTGCCGTTGGTAGTGTCAGAGGCGCTGACCGCTCACCGACCGTTCGCGCCACACCCCACTCCACGTGCGTGCCGCGGGCCCTACTGGAAGGAAGACTCCATGAGCATCGTCCAGATTCCGCTGCGCCTGGCCTCCGGCGCGTTCATCCTGAACTCCGGCCTGAACAAGCGCGGCATCTCCGCGGAGCAGGCCCAGGGCCTGCGCGACATGGGCGCCCGCGGCCTGCCCGCGCTGGCCAACCTGTCGCCGGAGCAGTTCAAGAAGTTCCTCGTGACCACGGAGATCGGCGTGGGCTCGGCCCTGCTGGCCCCGTTCGTCCCGGGCTGGCTCGCCGGCTCCGCCCTGACCGCGTTCTCCGGCGGCCTGTTCTCCATGTACCTGAACACCCCGGAGATGACCGAGGCCGACGGTGTGCGTCCGTCCCAGGAGGGCACCGCCGTCGCCAAGGACATCTTCCTGGTCGGCTCCGGCCTGGCCATCGCCGCCGACTCCGTGGCCAACCGCCCCGGCAAGCGTCGCAAGGCCGCCAAGAAGCGCGCCGCCCGCATCGAGGGCGCCCGCGACGCCAAGGTGCAGGCCATCCGTGATGCCCAGGACGAGAAGGTCGCTGCGATCCACGCCGCCCGTGAGGAGCAGGTCGCCGCGCTGCGCGAGGCCCGTGACGAGCTGAAGAAGCTGCGCAAGAAGGCCTGACGCCCCCGCCGCACGCCTGAGGGGCCCCGCCCGGACCATGGTCCAGGCGGGGCCCCTCACGCATGCGCCCGCCCACCGGGGCACGGCGGGTGGGCAGGCTCAGAGGTCGATCTCGGTGGGGTGCAGCACGCGGCGCAGGAAGTCCTGGGTGCGCGGCTGCTGGGGGTCGGAGATCACCGCGGCGGCCGGGCCGGCCTCCACCACGACGCCGCCGTCCATGAACACGACCCGGTCGGCCACCTCACGGGCGAAGCCCATCTCGTGGGTGACCACGAGCATGGTCATGCCGTCGCGGGCCAGCTGACGCATGATCGCCAGGACGTCGCCGACGGTCTCGGGGTCGAGGGCCGAGGTGGGCTCGTCGAAGAGCATCAGCTGCGGGTCCATGGCCAGCGCACGGGCGATCGCCACGCGCTGCTGCTGGCCGCCGGAGAGCTGGTCCGGGTAGCGGTCCTCGAGCTCGGCCAGGCCCACGCGGGCCAGCTGCCGACGGGCGATGTCCGCCGCCTCGGCCTTGCCCCGCTTGAGCACCTTGAGCTGGGCCACGGTGCAGTTCTCCAGCACGGACAGGTGCGGGAACAGGTTGAACTGCTGGAACACCATGCCCACGTGGCGGCGCAGCACGTCCAGGTCCACGTCCTCGTCCGTGACCGTGAACTCACCGACCGTGACGACGCCCGAGTCGGGCTTCTCCAGCAGGTTCACGCAGCGCAGGAGGGTGGACTTGCCCGAGCCGGACGGGCCGATCAGGCACACGACCTCGCCAGGGGCGACCTCGAGGTCGATGCCGCGCAGCACGTGGTTGGCGCCGAAGGACTTGTTGAGGCCGGCCACATGCACGCCGGCGGCGTCCGCGGCGGCCACCGCGCCGAAGGATCCGGTGATGGGGTTCTGCTGGGCCATCTCAGTGCCCCTTCTTGGTCGAACGGGCCTCGAACCGGCGGGCCAGCAGGGACAGCGGCACGGTGATCACGAGGTAGAACAGGCCGGCCACGAGGATCGGCGTCATGCCGGCGTCGAGGGCGGAGATGCCGTCGCGGCCGAACTTGGTGAGCTCGTACTCGTGCGCGGCCAGGCCGAGCACGTAGACCAGCGAGGAATCCTTGGTCAGGAGGATGACCTCATTGGTGAGCGGCGGCAGCACGATGCGGAACGCCTGGGGGATCACGATGGTGACCATGGCCCGCCACGTCGGCATGCCGAGGGACCGGGCCGCCTCCATCTGGCCGCGGGGCACGGCCTGCAGGCCGGCACGCAGGGTCTCGGCGATGTAGGCGGCCGAGACCATGCCCAGGGCCACCATCACGACGACGGGGATCGGCCAGGACACCCCGAACGCAAAGGGCACCCCGTAGCCGAAGGCGAGGAACACCAGCAGCGCGGGGACGCCGCGGAAGAACTCGACGTAGGCGGTGGCCAGCCACCGGTACGGGCCGAACGAGCTCAGGCGCATGAGCGCGAGCACGATGCCGCCCAGGAGGCCGACGACGAACGAGGTGACCGTGTAGAACAGCGTGTTGCCCAGGCCCACGAGGATCACGTTGGGGAACATCGGGGCCACGGCGGGGAAGTTCAGGACGTTCTCGGCGAGCGTGCCCCAGTCGATGAGGACGGCCAGGACGACGAGGGCGAGGACGAAGACGGCCGCCTGGATGATCAGGGACAGCCGGCGACGGCGGCGCGCACGGCCGGGCTTCATGGCCGGTGCGGGCGAGACGGGGGTCTGCGTGCTCATCGGTAGTCCTCCTGTGCCTGACCGAACCAGCGCTCCTGGAGCTCGGCCACGGTGCCGTCGTTGCGCAGCTCCTGCAGCGCGCGGTTCACGGCGGAGCCGAGCTGCGCCTTCTGCGGGCCGACCGCCATGCCGAGCTGCTCGCCCGTGGGCAGCGACTCGACCACCTCGAAGCGATCGTCGTCCTTGAGCGAGTAGAGCAGCACGGACTGGTTGCCCAGGGCGGCGTCCACGGTGCCGGCCTGGAGGGCCTGGATCTGCATGCCGCCGTCCTCGAACTGCACGGGGCTCAGGCCGTTCTGCTGGGCGTACTCGTCGCCGGTGGTCGCGGCCTGCACGCCGATCCGGCGGCCCTTCGCGGACTCGACGTCGGTGATGCCGGAGCCCTTCTTCGCGACCAGGACGAGGTCGTCGTCGAGGTAGGGGAGGGTGAAGGCCATGACGCGCTGGCGGGCCTCGGTGATGGAGATCGACGAGGCGTTCACGTCGCAGCCGGTGAGCGAGGCACCCGACTCGATCGCCTCGAAGGAGGAGTCGATCACGTTCACCCCGAGACCCAGCTTCTCCGCCACCGCCTCGACCAGCTGAATGTCGTAGCCGGTCAGCTCACCCTTCTCCTCGAACTCGAAGGGCGGGTAGGGGATGTCGGAGCAGACCGTCAGGACGCCGGGCTGGACGAGGCCGTACGAGGTGCTCAGGTCGTCATCGGACACGATGCCGGCGGATCCGGCGTCGCCGCCGAGGACGGCGCAGCCGGTGAGCAGCGCCGCCGACGCGGTGAGCCCCACGGCGCCGAGGAGGCGGGAGTGGATGCGGGTCATGGAGTGCCTTCTGTGCCGCCGTCGGGAGGACGGGCGTGCGGGTCGGAGGGAGCCGGCAGAGTGACGTGTTCCGCCGTGATTGGTGGTCATCGTAGTGCGTCGGGCCCGTCGCGGGCGCCGGGAGACGACTCGTCGCCGCGGAGCGAGCCGATCGACCGGTGGCCCTGCCGCGGCCCGCCCCAGCAGACGAAGGCTGGCCTCGCGCTGTGGGGATTGCCAGGCTGGTCACATCGTCGTCACCCGGTCTGAGAGGTCTCTCATCCTCCGCACCGCCGCCCCCGCCCGCCCCGTCGCCACCCTGTCCCTGCTCGCGGTGGGCGCCCTCGCGCTCGTCGGCTGTGCCGGGGGCGGCGGCGAGGCCTCGTCCTCCGCGTCGGCCGACGCGTCCGAGTCCGGCCCGACGGGGGCCGGCTCGGACCTCACGGACGAGCAGGAGGAGCGCGTGGAGGCGCTCGAGGACGTCCTGCTCACGCCCCAGACCGCGCCCGACGGCGTGTTCACGGACATGGAGACCCAGGCCGGCGGCGGTGGCGAGCCGATCAGCACCAGCCTGAGCCTGACGGGCGTCACCCCCACGGGCGCCTGCGCGGACCTCATCGAGCAGATCAACACGCAGCAGGCGCCCGGGCTCGGCGGTGCGCTGGCCCAGTACGAGGTGGACCCGGCCGCCGTCACCGGCCTGGCCGGTTCCCAGGCCGGGGCGTTCGGCATGGTCGCGGTCACCGAGGACGGCACCGATCTGCTGGCGCCCTTCGGCGAGCTGGCCGACACGTGCGGCACGTTCGGCGACCCGGACGGCGTCGAGGCGGCCTTCACGACGGTGCCCGGCGTGCCGGACGCGGTCCACATCGCCCTGGGGAACTCGGGCATGGACACGGCCGTGTTCACCATGACCGTCGGCGGCGTCACGGACGGGGACGAGCTCGTGTACCTCGGCATGGTGGGCCTCGACGAGGAGATCGCGGCCGAGACGCTGCGTGCCCAGGTCGAGGCGTTCGAGAAGCGGGAGCGCTGACCTCTCAGTCGTCGGGCCGCGGCGTCGGCTCGAGGCGGGCGCCGTCGTCGGACACCGGGTCCGCGTGGAACGGGCTGCCCGAGCTGACGTCCTCCGGGCCTCGCCCTCCCGACTCGACCGCGAGGAGGCGCCCCTCCTCGGAGAGCAGGGGTGTGGCCTCGATCGTGAGGCTCTCGCCGGCGCGCACGGCCTCGGCCACGAGCCGGGCCAGGCGGCGGATGCGGGCCTCGTACCGTTCGAAGTCCTCGAGCACCGCGGTGTGCCGCGTCGCCAGCTGGATCTCGACGGAGGCGTCGATGCCGACGGCCAGCTGGCGGGCACGCAGCACCTCCGCGTCGAAGGCGGCCCCGGCCAACAGCACGATGCACGCCACCCACGCGAGGGCGAGCACGCCGATCGCGGAGTTGATCCGCCCGACCACGGCGAACTGGCCGAACCGGTCCGTGATCCAGCCCAGGGCCACGGTGGCGCCGAAGAGCAGGACCACCACGGCCACGGCGCCGAGCGAGAGCGGGCGGTAGCGGGGCTGCCGGACGTTGGGCCCCAGGCGGTAGGCGAGGGTCACGATCAGGGCGATCACCACGAGGATGACCGGCCACTTCACCACGTTCCACGTCTGGACCGTCTCCTCCGGCAGGCCGACGGCCTGGCCGAGGCGCTGGGAGAGGTCCCCGCCGACGACCACCAGGATCGTGATCAGCACGGCGCCGAGCATGAGGGCGAGCGTCTCGACGAAGACCACGAGGCGGAAGTGGAGGAAGGGCCGGCCCTCGCGGGTGTCGTGGATGCGGTGCATGGCCCGGTGGAACGCGCCGACGGCGCCCGAGGCGGACACCACGGTGCCGACGGCCCCCAGGACGACGGCGCCGGTGCCGGGCCCGGCCGAGCCGAGGGTCAGGATCCACTCGCGGACGACGTCGGGCGTCAGCGACGGCCAGATCTCGGCGGCCAGGTGCGCCGCGGCGTCCACGGTCTCCTCCTCGACGCCCAGCAGCGAGACCACGGAGAGCAGGGCGACGACGGTGGGCAGCAGAGACAGCGCCCCGAAGAAGGTCATGGCGGCGGCCACATCCCAGACCTGCAGCTCGAAGAGCCGGTGCAGGGTGCGGCGCAGGACGTACAGCAGGGACACCCGCGGTCGGGTGTACGTGCGGAGGCGCCGGGGCGCCGCTGTGGAGCCGGCCATGGCACCAACGTACCGGCGCGCGGGGGAATAGCCCTGGCACGAGGGGAGTTGAGCTACATAGACTCAACTTTGTCTCGGCGGTGGGAATGGCCCGCCGTCGACGGTTGTCCGACACCCCCGGGACACGGGGGAGAGAAGGAGCGAGGCGCACATGGATGCCAAGTTCACCACCAAGAGCCAGGAGGCGCTCTCGGCCGCGGCCATGAACGCCTCCACCGCCGGCAACCCCCAGATCGAGCCGGCCCACCTGCTGAAGGCCCTGATGGACCAACGGGAGTCCGTCGCCGTGGCCGTCCTCAAGGCCGCCGGGGCCGACCCCGACGCCGTCTCCACGGCGGCCTCCTCGGCCATCCAGCGCCTGCCCTCCACCCAGGGCAGCACGGTGGCCCAGGCGCAGCTCTCGCGCGCCGCCCTGCAGGTCCTGCAGAACGCGCGCACCCAGGCCGAGCAGCGCTCGGACCAGTTCGTCTCCACCGAGCACCTGCTGCTCGGCGTGGCCGCGGATCCGGGCGAGGCCGGTGAGGCACTGCGCTCGAACGGGGCGAGCCTCGAGGCGCTCGCCGCCGCCCTGACCCAGGTGCGCGGCGACTCCCGCGTCACCACCCAGGACCCGGAGACCACCTTCCAGTCCCTGGAGAAGTACGGCACGGACCTCACCGAGCTCGCCCGCTCCGGCAAGCTCGACCCGGTGATCGGCCGCGACGCCGAGATCCGCCGCGTGGTGCAGGTGCTCTCGCGCCGCACCAAGAACAACCCCGTGCTCATCGGCGAGCCCGGCGTCGGCAAGACCGCCGTCGTCGAGGGCCTGGCCCAGCGGATGGTGGCCGGGGACGTCCCCGAGTCCCTGCGCGGCAAGACGCTGATCAGCCTGGACCTGGGCGCCATGGTCGCCGGCGCCAAGTACCGCGGTGAGTTCGAGGAGCGCCTGAAGGCCGTCCTCGAGGAGATCAAGGCCGCCGAGGGTCAGGTCGTCACGTTCATCGACGAGATCCACACCGTCGTGGGCGCGGGCGCGTCCGAGGGCGCCATGGACGCGGGCAACATGCTCAAGCCCATGCTGGCCCGCGGCGAGCTGCGCCTGATCGGCGCGACCACCCTGGACGAGTACCGCGAGAACATCGAGAAGGACCCCGCTCTGGAGCGCCGCTTCCAGCAGGTCTACGTGGGCGAGCCCAGCGTGGACGACACAATCGCCATCCTGCGCGGGCTCAAGGAGCGCTACGAGGCCCACCACAAGGTGGCCATCGCCGACTCCGCGCTCGTGGCCGCGGCCGCGCTGTCCGACCGGTACATCACCGGCCGCCAGCTGCCCGACAAGGCCATCGACCTCGTGGACGAGGCCGCCTCACGCCTGCGCATGGAGATCGACTCCGCCCCGGAGGAGATCGACGTCCTGCGCCGCCAGGTGGACCGCCTGACCATGGAGGAGCTCGCCCTCGAGGGCGAGACGGACCCGGCATCCGTCGAGCGGCTCGAGGCCCTGCGCGCCGAGAAGGCGGACCGCGAGGAGGAGCTCACCGCCCTCACCGCCCGCTGGGACGCGGAGAAGGCCACCCTGAACGAGGCCGGTGACCTGCGCGCCAAGGTGGACGAGCTGCGCTCGCTGGCCGAGAAGGCCCAGCGCGACGGCGACCTCGCCGAGGCCTCCCGCCTGCTGTACGGCGAGATCCCCGCGCTGGAGAAGCAGCTCGAGGAGGCGGACCGCGCCGCCCGCGAGGCCGACCGCTCGAGCACCGAGCCGATGGTCTCCGAGGAGGTCACGGCGGACGACATCGCCGAGGTGGTCTCCGCGTGGACCGGCATCCCCTCCGGCCGCATGCTCACCGCCGAGTCCGAGAAGCTGCTCACCATGGAGGAGCACCTCGGCGAGCGGCTGATCGGGCAGCGGGACGCCGTCGTCGCCGTCGCGGACGCGGTGCGCCGCTCGCGGGCCGGCATCGCGGACCCGAACCGGCCCACCGGCTCGTTCCTGTTCCTGGGCCCCACGGGCGTGGGCAAGACCGAGCTCGCCAAGGCGCTCGCGGAGTTCCTCTTCGACGACGAGCGCGCCATGGTGCGGATCGACATGTCCGAGTACGCGGAGAAGCACTCCGTCTCCCGCCTGGTCGGCGCCCCTCCGGGATACGTCGGCTACGACGAGGGCGGCCAGCTCACGGAGGCCGTGCGGCGTCGCCCGTACTCGGTGGTGCTGCTGGACGAGGTGGAGAAGGCCCATCCCGAGGTCTTCGACATCCTGCTCCAGGTGCTCGACGACGGCCGCCTCACCGACGGCCAGGGCCGCACCGTGGACTTCCGCAACGTGATCCTGATCCTGACCTCGAACCTGGGCTCGCAGTTCCTCGTGGACCCGACCCTGGACGAGGCCGCCAAGCGCGAGTCCGTGATGTCCGTGGTGCGCGGGGCGTTCAAGCCCGAGTTCCTCAACCGCCTGGACGAGATCGTGCTGTTCGACGCGCTCACCGTGGCCGAGTTGACGCGGATCGTGGACCTGCAGGTCGAGTCCCTGCAGGCGCGCCTGACGGACCGCCGCCTCACCCTCGAGGTGTCCGACGCCGCCAAGGCGTGGCTCGCCGAGACCGGGTTCGACCCGGCCTACGGCGCCCGGCCCCTGCGCCGCCTGGTGCAGCGCGAGATCGGCGACCAGCTGGCCCGCGGCATCCTCGCCGGGGAGATCGCGGACGGGGACACCGTGGTCGTGGACCGCGTCGAGGGCGAGAACGGCCTCACCGTGACCCGGAAGGGCTGACGCCGGGTCCGACGGACCGTGTTCCTCCTCCCTCTGGCACGTCGGGGGCGGTTTCGGGTGGTATCCAGCCTGGATACCACCCGAAACCGCCCCCGACGGCATCTGTGAGACGGACGGGCCGCTCGGGTCAGCGGGTGCCGAGGGCGCCGGCGTCCTGCTGGAGGGTGCCGATCAGGTTCGCCACCGCGCGGGCCGTGTGGGTCAGCGTGGTGATGGAGACGTTGTCGATGTCGTCCTGGGGCGTGTGGTAGTTGTCGTCGCGGATCGAGAGCAGGCCCGTCGAGGCGATGCCCGCGTCCACGAACGGCGCGTAGTCCGAGCGGCCGTTGCTGCCCTCGGGCTGGTGTGCGTGGCCGTCGCGGTCGAGCTGCGCGCCGAGCAGGGACTCAGCACCGATCGACCAGTCGGCCGTGAGCACGCCCAGCGTGTTCTGGTGGTCCAGCGGGGCCACCATGTCCAGGTTGGTGTAGAGGATGATGTCCTCGCGCTCCGCGGCGGTCAGGGTGTCCACGTAGTGGTGCGAGCCCAGCAGGCCGATCTCCTCGGCACCCCACAGGGCGAAGCGGACCTTGCTCTCGGCCTTGTTGGCCTTGGCGGCCTGGCGCGCGACCTCGAGGGTCGCCGCCACGCCCGAGGCGTTGTCGTGGATGCCCGGGCCCTCCGGCACGCCGTCCAGGTGGGCGCCGAGCATCACGACGTCGTCGTCGCTGCCCGTGCGCGTCTCCGCCAGCACGTTCCAGGTGGGCCGCTGCTCCACGAGCTGCTCGAGGTCCAGGGTGACGGTGGCGCCGCCGGCGCGGGTCTGGGCCAGCAGGTCGGCGCCCAGCTCGCGGGTCACGCCCACGGTCCCGACGACGTCGCCCGGCGCGGCGCCCAGGGTGCCGTTCAGTGCGCCCTCGGCGTTGTTGTAGATGATGACGGCCTCGGCGCCCGAGGCGGCCGCGACCTGGGACTTCTGGGCGAAGGTGCAGTCGCCCCGGGAGACCAGGGCGACGCTGCCGGTCAGGTCCGCGCCGGCCCAGTCCGCGTCGGCGCAGCCGGTGGCGGCGCCGGCGGGGGCGGCGAGCGGGGCGTCGGTGACCTGCGCCGACGGCGAGGACGTGAAGACGGTGTGCTCGAGGTCGCGCTGGACGGGTCCGGTTTGCTGAAGCCGGTCCCGCAGGGTCTCGGTGTAGGTGATCTCGAACTCCTGGAGCTCGACGTCGTAGCCGGCCTCCTCGAGCTCGCCCACGGCGTAGTCGAGCGAGGCCTGGAAGCCCGGCGTGCCCGCGGCGCGGTTGCCGTGCTCGTCCGCGATGGCCGCGAACGCCGTGATGTCCTGGCGGAGGTGGTCCGAGGAGATGGAGCGGACCAGCTTCTTCGGGGAGTTCGGGTTGCCGCCGGCGCGGTTCTGCCCGGGGCCCAGGCCACGGTCGGCGGTCTGCGTGGTGCCCATGGGGGCCTTTGCCGGGGCGGCCGGGGCGGCCGGGGCGGCGAGTGAGACGGGGGCGGCGGTCAGCGTGGCGGCCAGGGTGGCGGCGGCCAGCAGGGTGGGGGTGCGGCGCATGGGCATCCTCATCGTGGGGGGCGTATGTGACGTACGCAACATAGCCCATCGTCCAGCGACCGTGCAGGGTGTGTGTCACGCCTGTCCAGCCGGGTGCCGCCCGTGCTGCGGCCGCCCGCGCCGCACCCGGCGCCGCCGCACGCCCCGCCGGACCGGGCCGGCCGTCGTCGTCCTCGGGCCGTCCAGCCGGTCATGTATCCTTGTCCGCACGAACCATATTGACCAGTGAGTACCTCGGCGGGCCCCTGTGCGCCACAGATCCGAGGCGGCGAGAGATGCGAAGGGGGTCACGCTCATGGGGCGCGGCCGTCAGAAGGCTAAGGCCACGAAGCAGGCACGGGAGATGAAGTACTTCTCTCCCGGAACAGACCTCTCGGCACTGGAGCGAGAGCTCACGGGCGGGCGCACGCGCAGCCCGGAGCCGGACCAGGAGCCCGAGTACGAGGATCCCTACGAGGACCTCTACGCGGAGGACGAGGACGACGACGCACGGGCGCGATGACGCCCGCACGGCATCCGGCCCTGGACGGGCATCAGGCCGCCCTGCGGTCGATCGCCAGGGTGGTGGATGAGACAGCACCGCTGCAGGACCCCGAGACGGCGTCTCGGGGTCTGCTGCGTCTGATGGAGGAGTTCCGCCCGCTCGTGATCACCGGGGCCGGCGTGTCCACGGACTCCGGCATCCCGGACTACCGGGGGCCGAACGGGTCCCTGCACCGCCACCGGCCGATGACGTACCAGGAGTTCCGGGACGACCCGGCCGCCCGCCACCGCTACTGGGCGCGCTCGTTCGTGGGCTGGCGCCGCATGGACCAGGCCCGGCCGAACGAGGCGCACCGCATCCTCGCGCGCTGGGCGGCCGAGGGGCGGATCGCCGGCATCCTGACCCAGAACGTGGACGGGCTGCACGCCGAGGCCGGACGCGCGGCGGGCATGCCGGAGGACCGGCTGATCGAGCTCCACGGCGACCTGGCGCGCGTGGCCTGCCTGAACTGCGGGGCCACCGAGTCCCGCCGTGACCTGGACCTGCGGCTCGAGGCCGCCAATCCGGGCTACCTCGAGCGCGTGGCGATCGACCCGGACGCCGTGAACCCCGACGGCGACGTCTCCCTCGACCAGCACTGGGTGGAGGAGTTCACGATGGTCGGTTGCCGGGTCTGCGGCTCCGTGAAGCTCAAGCCGGACGTCGTGTACTTCGGTGAGTCCGTGCCCGCGGCGCGGCGCGCGGCCGCGGAGGCGATGGCCGACGACGGCGGCACGGTGCTCGCCGTCGGCACCTCGCTGGCCGTGATGAGCGGCTACCGGTTCGTGCTGCGGGCCGAGCGGGCCGGGCATGAGACGGGGCTGATCAACCTCGGCCCCACCCGCGCCGACGCCAAGGCCCGCTGGCGCTGGCGCGCCCCGGTCGCCGACGCGCTGGCCTGGCTCGACGCCCGCCTCTGACCCCCACCCACGTTTTCGTTCGGGAAACGGCGGACGCCGGGGCGTTTTCGTGCGGGAAACGGCGGGCGCCGGGGGTGTGGACACCGGGTGGCCCGGGGCCACGCACGACTCCTGCACAGGTGGCGCCGCCGGCGTCGTCGTCCACGGTGGGTGCTCCTGAGCGGGCGGGATAGGCCGGGTTGAGCCATCGTCACGGGCATGGACACGTCTTCCCTGCCCCTGCCGGACATCGTCGAGACCGGCCGGCCGTTCACCCGTGGCGACCTGCGCGCGGCCGGGGTCTCGGAGCGACTGGTCCGCGGCGGTGACGTGCGGCGCGTGACGCATGGGGTCCATCGGCTCCGGACTGACCACCTCGGCTCGTGGGCGGATCTCGGCTACGCCGAGGCGCCCGCTCCCTTCGCGCCGGAGGAGACGGCCGCGATCGTGGAGGCGAGCGGGGGAGTGGCCTCCCACCTCACGGCGCTGCTCCTGCACCGCGTGCCGCTGCCGCCGTTCCTGGCGGAGGACGGCACGGTGCACGTGTCCCGGCCGCACCCGCGCGGGGCGAGCGTCCGACCGGAGATCACCTCGCATGCCCGCCTCGTCCCGGCCGCGGACGTCACAGCCCTCCACGGGATCCGCCTGACGAGCCTGGAGCGATCCTGGGCGGATCTGGCCGCGCTGCTTCGTCCAGGCATGCTCGAGCCCGTCGTGGCGGCCGGGGACGCCCTCATCCATCGGCCGTGGTCGCCGGAGGGGCGTCGCTCACCACGGACCACGACGGCGGCCCTGCGGTCCGCGCTCCTGCGTGCCGGACGGTTCAAGGGAGTGCGCACCGCCCGTGCCGCACTCGAGCTGGTGCGGGTGGGCGCGGATTCCCCGCAGGAGACAGCCCTGCGACTGGCCCTGCTCCACGCCGGCCTGCCCGAGCCGGAGCTCCAGCTGGTGCTGCACCCGGGCCGGGCCCGGTCACCGGACGCGGATCTGGGGTGGCGGCAGTGGCGCTTGGTGGTCCACTACGACGGCGGTCACCACCTCGATCCTGCACAGCTCGCGGTGGACTCGTGGCGAGACGAGGGATGGGCGCGCGCGGGCTGGACGCAGATCTGGGCCACGGTGGACGACGCGCGGGACGACTTCCGGCGCGTCGTCGCCGAGGTGCAGACGCACCGGGCCCGGCTCGGCGGGCGGATCTTCGCGTCGTGAACCGCCGTTTCCCGAACGAAAACGCCCCGGAGGCCGCCGTTTCCCGAACGAAAACGCTCCGGAGGCCGCCGTTTCCCGAACGAAAACGCCCCCGGGGGGTCAGGCGGCGTACTGGCCGCGCATCAGCACGGCGCCGCCGTCGACGCCCTTGGCGCCATGCACGAAGTCCAGGCCCGCGGCCGCCGCGTCGTCGGTGAGGGCGCCGATGGTGCCCATCTCCCACGCGTCGATGCCGGCGTCCACGAGCACGGAGATCGCCTTCGCGGCCACCTCCGGGTCCACCACGGCCACCATGCCCACGCCGAGGTTGAGGGTGCGCTCGAGGTCGGACTGCGGAACGCGGCCGAGCTCGCCCACCAGGCGGAACACGGGCGGCAGGGACCAGGTGTCCCGCTCGACGGTCGCCATGAGGCCCCGCGGGAGCACGCGCGCCAGGTTCGCGGCCAGGCCGCCGCCGGTCACGTGGCTGAACGCGCGCACCGGCAGGTCCGAGCCGCCGTCGTGGCCGTTGAGGCGCTGCACCAGGTCGAGGCAGGCGCGGGAGTAGATGCGGGTCGGCTCGAGCAGCTCCTCGCCGAGGGTGCGGCCGAGCTCGGTGACCTCGCGGTCGAGGGACCAGCCCGCGGCGTTCACCACGCGGCGCACGAGCGAGTAGCCGTTCGAGTGGATGCCGGAGGAGGCCATGCCGATCACGACGTCGCCGGACTGCACCCGCTCCGCGCCCAGGACCATGTCCGCCTCGACCACGCCGGTGGCCGCGCCCGCCACGTCGTACTCGTCCGCGGCCAGCAGGCCCGGGTGCTCGGCGGTCTCGCCGCCCACGAGCGCGGTGTCGGCCAGGCGGCAGCCCTCGGCCACGCCGCGCACGATGTCCGCGATGCGCTCGGGCACGACCCTGCCGCATGCGATGTAGTCGGTCATGAACAGGGGCTGGGCGCCGACCACCACGATGTCGTCCACGACCATGCCCACGAGGTCCTGGCCGATGGTGTCGTGCTTGTCCATCGCCTGCGCGATCGCCACCTTCGTGCCGACACCGTCCGTGGACGTGGTCAGCAGCGGCTTGCGGTACTGCAGCAGCGCGGAGGCATCCCACATGCCGGCGAAGCCGCCGATGCCGCCCATGACCTCGGGGGTGTGGGTGGCCTTCACGGCGTCCTTCATCAGCTCGACGGCGCGGTCGCCGGCCTCCACGTCGACGCCGGCCGAGGCGTAGGTGATCGGGGCGGCGGAGGAGGGGGTCTGGTTCGGGGTCACAGCGGGGTCCTGTCCGTCTCGGTGAGCAGCTTCTCGTCGTCGGCGTCCGGGCCGGGCTCGCAGCCCGTGGCGGTCACGGTGGTGGTCTCGCCGTCCTCGTCCAGCACCACGGTGGACGCGGGCGACACGGCGACCGGCTCCAGCAGGCCCTTGCCACGCTCGCCCTCGTCGGCCAGTGGGATCGGGTAGTCGCCGGTGAAGCAGGCGGTGCACAGGCGCTCGCGCGGCTGCCCGGTGGCCTCGATCATGCCCTCCTCGCTGATGTAGGCCAGCGAGTCGGCGCCGATGGACGCGGCGATCTGGTCCACCGCGGCGCCGTTGGCGATGAGTTCGGCGCGGGTGGCGAAGTCGATGCCGTAGAAGCAGGGCCACTTCACGGGAGGGGAGGAGATCTTCACGTGCACCTCGGCGGCGCCGGCCTCTCTGAGCATCCGCACGACGGCGCGCTGCGTGTTGCCGCGCACGATCGAGTCGTCCACCACCACGACGCGCTTGCCGGCCACCACGGTGGACTGGACGTTGAGCTTGAGGCGGATGCCGAGCTGGCGCAGCGTCTGGGACGGCTGGATGAAGGTGCGGCCCACGTAGGCGTTCTTCACGAAGCCCTGGCGGAACGGCAGGCCCGAGGCGTCCGCGTAGCCCACGGCGGCGGGCGTGCCGGACTCGGGCACGGGGATCACGACGTCGGCCTCGACCGGCTGCTCGAGCGCGAGGCGGCGGCCCATCTCCACGCGGGACTCGTACACGGAGCGCCCGGCGATCGTGGCGTCCGGCCGGGCCAGGTACACGTACTCGAACACGCAGCCGGCCGGCTTCGACTCGGCGAAGCGGGTGGAGCGGATGCCCTCGTCGTCGATCGCGATCATCTCACCGGGCTCGACCTCCCGGATGAACGAGGCGCCGACGGTGGCCAGGGCCGACTGCTCGGAGGCCACCACCCAGCCGCGCTCGAGGCGGCCGAGCACGAGCGGGCGCACGCCCTGCGGGTCGCGGGCGGCGTAGAGGGTGCGCTCGTCCATGAACACGAAGCAGTAGGCGCCGCGGATCTTCGGCAGCAGCTCGAGGGCGGTCTCCTCGAGGCGGTCCCCGGGGGCGCCGTGCAGCAGGGCCGTGACCAGGGCGGTGTCCGTGGTGTTGCCCTGCTTCATCTCACCGTGGGTGTGGCGGCCCTCCTCGGCGTGCACCATGCGCAGCAGCTCCGCGGAGTTCACGAGGTTGCCGTTGTGCGCCAGGGCGACCGTGCCGTCGTCGGCGGTGGCGCCCAGGGTGGGCTGGGCGTTGGCCCACTTGTTCACGCCGGTGGTGGAGTAGCGGCAGTGGCCGACGGCGATGTGGCCGCTCAGCGCGGTGAGCGTGGCCTCGTCGAACACCTGGGAGACCAGGCCGATGTCCTTGTAGACGGCGATGCGCCCGCCGTCCGAGACGGCGATGCCCGCGGACTCCTGGCCGCGGTGCTGGAGCGCATACAGGCCGTAGTAGGCCAGTTTCGCGACCTCCTCGCCCGGCGCCCACACGCCGAACACGCCGCATTCGTCCTGCGGCCCCTGGTCCTGGGGGTCGAGGGCGGCGGTCAGGCGGCCGTCGCCTCGTCGGGTGCGCGGTGCGATCACTGCTCGGGGGTCCTTTCGGTGGGGGTGGTGCGGGCGGGCGGGGCGCCCGCGTCCACGCGGTCCAGGCGGACGTCCGCCACGGCCGGGTCGTCGGTGCGCTCGAGGACCACGGTGCGCGCGGTCGACCGGGAGCGGCGGTCCAGCAGCAGCCACACGAGCAGTCCGAGCACGCCGGTGCCGAGCATGCTCAGCAGGGCCGCGAAGCCGAACGTCTCCGAGAAGGAGAGCGGGATGCCGGAGTACGGGTCCGCGGGCGGGGTGGGGGAGGCGTGGACCGCGGTGGTGATCACGAGGGCGATCAGCAGGCCGAGCGCGAGCGCCACCGCGAGCACCGCGGTCAGCCGCGGGGCGCGACGGACGGTGTAGGCGCGCTGATCGGGGGTCGGCTCGGGGGCGGAGGTCATGCGCGCCAGTCTATCGAGTCGGCCGCTGGGGCCAGTCGCGCGTGCCCGCGGCGGTGCAGGCACTCCGGCATCCCGCGACGAGGAACGGTGCCGACGTTCGAACGGTCGGTGCCGCCGAGAGGACTGCCGGGCACCCCTCGCTCACGGCCGCACGAGCGGCAGGTGCGCGCCGAGGTCGGCCCGCACGCCCGAGGCGCGCACGCCCCCGGACGCCGTCGCGTCCTCCCAGGTCGTCAGCCCCGTCGCCAGAGACAGCCATGTCACGGCGTCCATCTCCACCACGTTGGGCGGGGTGCCGCGGGTGTGCCGGGGTCCGGGGAGGCACTGGGCGACGCCGAAGGGCGGCACGCGCACCTCCACCGAGTTCCCGGGCACGCGGGTCGCCAGCTCCTCGAGCGCGAAGCGCACCGCCGTCGCCCGCGTGGGGCGCGGCAGCGTGGCGGCCGCCGCGGGGTCCTGCGCGTGGGCGCGTGCCCACGACAGCAGCGCCGCGTGGCCCTCGACGACAGGCACCCGGCGGCGGGGGACGGAGCCGGTGGTCACGCCCGCGCTTCGAAAGCCGGCAGGACGTCCCCCACGAGGTCCCGCACCGGCGCGGCCAGGCGGATCTCACCGACCGGCTCGCCCCGGCCGAGCACCGGGGGCACGACGGCAGCCAGCACGCCCGGCAGCGTCGCCCGGTCCACGTAGTCCGGAGCGAACCGGGCCAGCAGTGCGAGCGCGACCAGGTCGCCGGCCCGCGTGCCGCCGTCGAGCGCCTTGACGGCCACGGCCGTGCCGTCCGGCGCGGCCATGACGAGCACGCCGTCCGCGCCCGCCTTGGCGAGCAGGCCGAGCTCACGCATCACCACGGTGTTGGAGCTCGTCTCCCCGTGGACGGCCCACGGGTGCTCGAGCATCGCCGTGGCGACGGCGGCCGCGTGCGGATCCGCGTCGGCGCGGCCGGGCGCCGCGGCGACCCGCCCGATGCCGCGGGCCAGGCTCGCCAGCGAGATGACGGCGGCCGGGGCGCCGCAGCCGTCCACACCGGTGTGGGCCACCGGCTCGCCGCAGTATTCGGCGATCACCGCGTCCACCTCCTGCTGCAGGGGGTGCGCCGGGTCGAGGTACGTGGCGACGTCGTGCCCGGACGCCGCGCAGGCCGCGAGGAAGCCGGCGTGCTTGCCGGAGCAGTTGAAGGCCAGCGGGGTCGCGGCGGCGGCCTCGCCGTCGCGGCGGACCTGGGCGACCACCTCGGAGGTGTCCGCGGGCCAGGCCGGCGGGCACCGCAGGGCGGACGCGTCGAGGCCGGCGTCCGCGAGCATGCGCTCGGCCAGCGCCTGGTGCCGGAGCGTGCCCCGGTGCGAGCCGCACGCGATGGACAGGGCCTCACCCTCCAGCGCCGCCCCGTGGCGCAGCGACGCGATGGCCTGGAACGGCTTCAGCGTGGAGCGCGGGTAGATCAGCGCGTCCGCGGGGCCGAGGGCGGCCAGCACCCGCCCGTCGGGGCCGGTCACGACGGCGGCGCCCGCCGTCCGGGACTCGACGAAGCCGTTGCGGACGGTCTCCACGAGCTCGACGGCGTCGGACAGGGCGAAGGTCTCGCCCGCGGGGGCGACGGTGGCGTGGGTCATGCGGTCCAGGGTAGCGAGGGCCCCGGACGCGCCGGGCGTCCGGGGCCGGTGGGCCGGGTCCGGCGGCGTCAGCGGCTCACTCCGCGGAGAGCCGCCCGTCCACCATGGTCAGGGTGCGGTCCGTGGCGGAGAGGAACTCGTGGTCGTGTGTGACCATGAGCGTCGCCACCTGCTCCTCGCGGGTCAGCGTGCCCAGCAGGTCCACGACGGCGGCCGAACGCTCGCGGTCCAGGGCGGAGGTGGGCTCGTCCACGAGCAGCAGCGTCGGCGAGGCCATGAGCGCGCGCACGATGTTCACGCGCTGCCGCTGGCCGCCCGAGAGCTGGTGCGGGCGCTTGCCGGCCTGGTCGGCCAGGTCGACGCGCTCGAGCAGCTCCAGGGCCCGGGCCTTGGCGGCCCTGCGGTCGGCGCGGGTGGCGTCGCGGTCCAGGTGCACGGTCAGCTCGAGCTGCTCGGCGGCGGTCAGGGACGGGATGAGGTTCGGCTGCTGGAAGATCATGCCGATCTCCTGGCCGCGCAGCGCGGTGCGCTCCTTCCGGGACAGTCCGGCCATCTCGCGGCCGGCCACGGACACGCTGCCGGAGGTGGGCGTCACGAGGCCCGCGGCCACCGCCAGCAGGGAGGACTTGCCCGAGCCGGACGGGCCGACCATCGCGGTGAAGGTGCCGGGGAGCAGGTCCAGGCTCACCTCGTCCAGGGCCCGCAGCACGCCGCGCTCGCCGTCCGGGTACTCCAGCACGAGGTCGCGCACGGAGAGCGCGGGGATGGCGTCGGACGCGGCGGCAGAGCGCTCGCCGGCGACGCGGTGGGCGGCCGCCGCGGCCGGGATGCGGAGGGCGTCGAGGTCGGCCTGCGGGGCGGTGAGGGCGGTCATGGGGAGGTCCTTTCTCCAAGCGGGGGCGAGGCGGAGCCGAGGGGGACGACGGCGCCGGGCGGCGCCGTCGTCGGGGCGCTCAGTTGCCGCCGAGGGCGACCAGCGGGTCGATCCGGGTGACGCGGAAGACCGCGACGACGGCGGCGAGCATGCCGAGCACGAGGACCCCGGCGGCGGGCACCGCGGTGGTGGCCCACGAGAGCTCGAACGGGACGGCCCGCCCCGCGAACGCGCCGATCACGGCGGCCAGCCCGGTGCCCACGGCCACGCCGCCGACGAGCACGAACGCGGCCTGCGCGAGCGAGTCCTTCAGCACCCAGCCGTTCGAGCCGCCGAGGGCCTTGAGCACCGCGATGTCGCGGGTGCGCTGCACCGTCCAGATGGACAGGAACGCGATCACCACGAGCGCCGAGATGCCGTACAGGAAGCCCTGCATGGTCATCAGGGAGCCGTTCTCGGACCGGTAGCTGGGCAGGGCGGCGTAGGAGCCCTTCACGGTCTCCGCGACGGTGCCCGCGGCGTCGTCGCCGGCGGCGGCCACGGCGTCGACGTCGGCGCCCGCGTCGAAGCGCACGAGGCCGGCGGTGCCGAGCACCGCGTCGTCGGCGGTGTGCGAGATGGCGTTCCAGTCCTCGAGCGCCAGCCACGTCACGGGGGAGTGGGAGTAGTACTCGGTCGGCACGACGTCGGCCACGGTGTAGACGAAGCCGGAGACCGCGACGGCGTCACCCGCCTGGGCGTGGAGGGAGTCGGCCACGTCCTGGCTGAGCACGATCTGCCCGAGCTCGACGCCGGCCGGCGCGTCGGAGCCGCCCGGGGTGAGACCGATGAACGCGGTGGTGGCCACGCCGGTGGTGGGCTCGCCGGACACGTCCGCGCGGCCCTGCGGGTCCGTGTCCACGGGGTGCTCGAGCCCGATGGCCCGGCCCTGGCTCACACCGAGCGGCTCGACGGAGGCCACGCCGTCCGTGGCCGCCCACGCGTCGCGCTGGGCCACGGTGAACTCGGACTGGGTGAACGACGCGGTGGGCTCCTGGCCCGCCGCACCGCCGAAGACCAGACGCTGCACGCCCTGCTCGCCGAGGCGGTCGATCGCGGCCGTGTTCTGCCCGCCCAGGCCGGCCGTGAGGCCGGAGAGCATGACGAGCAGCAGGCTGATGAGGGCCACCACGGAGCCCATGAGGGCGAACCGTCCGGTGGCGAAGCGGAGGTCGCGGAGTGCGAGGAACACGGGGCGCGTCCTTTCCTGACGAGGTCTGTCCTGAGGTTGCCTCCACGGTCTCGCGCGGGGAGGGGTCGCCACATCGCCCGCGGCGGCTGGACCCGGTCAACCGAATGGTTGATCCCGGCGGCGCAGCGGCGCGGCCCCGGGGCCCGGGGGCGTTGTCGCGTCCGGGGCGCGCCCTAGGGTGGAGCCATGTCCGTCGCACCCCGCGCCGCCGTGCCCCCCGCGCCCACCGAGACCGGCACCACCGCCGTGCTCGCCGGCCTGCGCGTGGCCCTGCACGTCACGTTCGCCGCGCTGCTCACCGTGGGGCTGGCGCGCGCGCTCGCGGACCGGTCCCCGGAGGCGTCCTCCGGTCCGTTCCCGGCCACCACCCTGGTGCTGCTGACCGCCGCGCTGGCGGGCGTCTACCTGGCCGGGACCGTGCTGGAGCGGCGCCGGTGGGCCCGGGGCGACGACGTCGGCCGCGGTCCGGCGGTCGCCTGGCTGGCCCTGGTGCTGCTGCTGTGGGGCCTGCTCGTGGCCCACCACGGCGACTTCGCGTGGGTCGCCTTCCCCCTCTTCTTCGTCGTCCTGCACGTGGTCGACCGGGTGGCCCGGCAGGCCTGGGTGCGCCACGTGGTCGGGCCCGCGCTGGTGGTGGCGATGGCCGTCGTCGTGGTGGCCGGGATGGCGGCGGGCGCCGGCGGCGTGCGGGTGCCGGCCGTGATCGGTCCGCTGGTGGGCGCCGCCGTGGCCGTGGTGCTCTCCGGGGCGTACCGCGCCCTGCACGCCGAGTCCGAGCGCCAGCGTGCCGTGGCCGAGCAGCTGCGCGCCGCGCAGGCCGAGCTCGCGCGCACCGAGCACCGGGCGGGGGTGAGCGCCGAGAGGGAGCGGCTCGCCCGCGAGATCCACGACACCCTCACCCAGGGGCTGGCCTCGATCGTGCTGGTCTCGCGCGCGGCCCAGGACGCGCTCGACGCCGCCGACCCCGCCCTCGCCCGGCAGCGCATGGAGACCGTGCGCGCCACGGCCGCCGAGAACCTCGCCGAGTCCCGCCGCTTCGTCCGCGACCTGCGCGGCACCGGGGCACCGTCCCTCGTCGAGGCGCTCGAGCGCGCGGTCACCGGGTTCGCCGACCGGCAGGCCGCCGCCGGGACGCCCGTGGCCGCGGACGTCGAGGTCGTGGGCGAGCCGGTCGCGGTCGCCGAGGCCGTGGAGACCGCCGTGCTGCGGGCCGTGCAGGCGTCCCTGGCGAACGTCGGCGCCCACGCGGGCGCCCGCCGCGCCCGCGTCACGCTGGGCTACCTCGGCGACGAGCTGACGGTGGACGTGGCCGACGACGGCGCGGGGTTCGACCCGGCCGTCGTCGCGGCCCACGCCCGGGCCGGAGCCTCCGGCGCCGACCCGGGGGCGGGGACCGGCGTGGGACTGGCGAGCGTGCGCGAGCGCCTCGCGGCGGTGGGCGGCGAGGCCACCGTCGAGTCGGCCCCTGGCGAGGGCACCGTGGTGGCGCTGCGGGTGCCGCTGGTCGCCGCCGGGGCCGGCCGGGGCGCGGATCCCGAGGAGACCGAGAGCGAGGAGACCGCATGAACGTGTGCGTGATGCTGGTGGACGACCACCCCGTGGTGCGGGCGGGGGTGCGGGCCGTTGTCGAAGCGCACCCGGACCTGACCGTGGTGGCCGAGGCCGCCGACGGGGCGGAGGCGATCGGCGTCCTGGAGGCGGGCGAGCCCGCGGTGGACGTCGTGCTCATGGACCTGCAGATGGGCGCGGGCATGGACGGCGTGACCGCCACCCGCGCGGTGCGGGAGCGGTGGCCGGGGGTGCAGGTGCTCATCCTGACGACCTTCGACACGGAGGCGGACATCCTCGCGGCCGTGAACGCGGGCGCCGCCGGCTACCTGCTCAAGGATGCCCCGAGCGAGGAGATCGCCTCGGCGGTGCGGCAGGCGGCGGCGGGGCACAAGGCGCTGGCCCCGCAGGTCGCGGCCACGCTGATGGGGCGCATGTCCGGCGGCTCCGAGGTGCTGTCCGAGCGGGAGATCGAGCTGCTCGAGCTGATCGCGCGGGGCGCCACGAACAAGGTGGCCGCGAAGGAGCTGTTCATTTCCGAGGCCACCGTGAAGACGCACCTGGTGCACATCTTCCAGAAGCTCGGCGTGGACAACCGCACCCGCGCCGTCGACGAGGCCCGGCGACGGCGCATCATCCGCTGACCGACAGGCCGGGGCGGCCGACCCCCGCGGACCCGGTCCTGCTCAGCGGCGCCGCACGTACCGGGTGATCACCGCCGCGGCGACGGCGGCCAGCGCCAGCACGCCGAGCGCGGCGGGCAGGCTGAGGTCGCCGCGCTGGACGCCCAGCCCCCGCAGCGTCCAGAAGACGATCAGGGCGCACGTGAACATCACGCCGACGAACGTCCAGGCCGTTCGCAGCCCGGGTCCCAGCCCCGCACCGGGCCGGTGGCGGGGGTCACGGGGATCACGGTCGTCGCCGGGCTGACCGTGGTGGAGGGGAGGCATCGTCATGCGCTCCACCGTAGGGGCCACGGGCCGGACCGGGCCAGGGCCACCGCGTAGGCTTGAGGCTCGTGAAGACCCTTGTGCTCGGCAACGGCGGCCGCGAACACGCGCTGCTCACCGCCCTCTCCCGTGATCCGCAGGTCAGCGCCCTCCACGCGGCGCCCGGCAACGCCGGCATGGCCGACCTGGCCACCCTCCACGCCGTCGAGGCCACCGACCCGGCCGCCGTCGTGGAGCTCGCGCGCGAGCTGGGGGCCGACCTCGTCGTCGTCGGTCCCGAGGCCCCGCTGGCCGCCGGCGTCTCCGACGCCCTGCGCGAGGCCGGGTTCGCCGTGTTCGGCCCCTCGCAGGCGGCCGCGCAGCTCGAGGCGTCCAAGGCCTTCGCCAAGGAGGTCATGGCCGCCGCGGGCGTGCCCACCGCCGGCTCCCGCGTGTGCACCACCGCCGCGGAGGCCGCCGCCGCCCTCGATGAGTTCGGCGCCCCGCACGTCGTCAAGGACGACGGCCTGGCCGCGGGCAAGGGCGTCGTGGTCACCTCCGACCGCGCCGAGGCCCTCGCCCACGCCGAGGCCTGCTTCGCCGCCGGCGGCACCGTGGTGATCGAGGACTTCCTGGACGGCCCCGAGGTATCCCTCTTCGTGATCTGCGACGGCGAGGACGCCGTCGCCCTCACCCCCGCGCAGGACTTCAAGCGCATCCACGACGGCGACGCCGGCCCCAACACCGGCGGCATGGGCGCGTACACGCCGCTGCCGTGGCTGCCCGAGGGCTTCACGGACGAGGTCATGGACCGGGTGGCCCGCCCCGTGCTCGCCGAGATGGCCCGCCGCGGCACCCCGTTCACGGGCGTGTTGTTCTGTGGCCTGGCCGTGACCGCCAAGGGCGTGGAGGTCATCGAGTTCAACGTGCGCTTCGGCGACCCCGAGACCCAGGCCGTGCTCGCCCGCCTCGAGACACCCCTGGGCGGGCTGCTCGCCGACGCCGCGGCCGGCCGGCTCGGCGCGGACCGTCGGCTCGAGTGGAGCGACGACGTCGCCGTGGACGTGGTCATGGCCTCGGCCGGCTACCCGGCCTCCTCCTCGACGGGCGACGTGATCACCGGGCTGGCCGACGCGGCCGCCCTCGAGGGCGTGCACGTGATCCACGCCGGCACCGCGGCGTCCGGTGAGGACGTGGTGACGGCGGGCGGCCGGGTGCTGGCCGTCGTCGGGCGCGGGGCGGACCTGGCCCAGGCGCGTGAGCGCGCCTACGCGGGCGTCGAGCGGATCCGGTTCGACGGGGCCCAGTGGCGCACGGACATCGGACTCAAGGCCGAGCGCGGCGAGATCACCGTGCCCGGGACGGGGGGAGCGAAGTGAGCGGGGAGCGCGTGGGGTTCACGGGGGCCGAGGCCCTCTGGCTGCCGGGCTGGCGGCACGTCTACTCGGGCAAGGTGCGGGACCTGTACGAGCCCGCCGACGCCGAGCCGGGACGGTCCGCGACGCTGCTCGTGGTGGCCTCCGACCGGATCAGCGCCTACGACCACGTGCTGGAGCCGCCGATCCCGGACAAGGGCACCATCCTCACCCGGCTGACCCTGTGGTGGTTCGAGAAGCTGGCCGAGGGCTACAACGGGGCCCACGCCGAGCCGGTCGAGCACCATGTGGTGGGCACGGACGTGCCCGCGGCCGTGGCCGGGCGGGCGATGGTCGTCAAGCGCCTGGACATGTTCCCCGTGGAGTGCATCGCCCGCGGCTACCTGACAGGGTCCGGCCTGGCCGAGTACCGCGCGTCGGGCACGGTGGCCGGCCTGCCGCTGCCCGCCGGGCTCGTGGACGGCTCGCGGGTCGACCCGCCGATCTTCACGCCGTCCGCGAAGGCCGAGGTCGGCGAGCACGACGAGAACATCACGTTCGAGCAGATGGTCGAGCGCGTGGGCACCGAGGCCGCCGAGCGCCTGCGGTTCCTCACCCTGGACCTGTACGCCCGCGCCGAGGCGATCGCCCGCGAGGCCGGCATCATCCTGGCGGACACGAAGGTCGAGTTCGGTGTGGACCCGGCCACCGGCCAGGTGGTGCTGGGCGACGAGGTCCTCACCCCGGACTCCTCCCGGTTCTGGGACGCCGAGGACTACGAGCCCGGCCGCCCCCAGGCGAGCTTCGACAAGCAGTTCGTCCGCGACTGGCTCACGGGCCCCGACTCCGGTTGGGACAAGACCAGCGGGGAGGCCCCGCCGGCGCTGCCCGCCGACGTCGTGGCCAAGACCCGCGACCGCTACGTGGAGGCGTACGAGCGCCTGACGGGCCGCCCCTTCGACGCCTGACCCGCACTTTCGAACGTGAGATAGGCCCTCTCTCACGTTCGAAAGTCCCCATTCGCCCGATTTCACGTTCGAAAGTCCGGGGCGGGGCGGGGCGGCTCCTGCACAGGGGCCCGGCCCCGCACAGGAGGGGGTCGGACGCCCGCCCACGACGACGGCGCCCGCATCCTGACCGCATGCCACGCCGCCCCGCACCCCTTCCGCCGGCCCTCGCCGGCCGCGTCTTCACCCGGCGCGAAGCCCTGGACCGCCTCTCCCTCTCCTCCGACCGGCTGCGCAGCCTCGACCTGCGCCAGGTCACCCACGGGGCACACCGCGCGGTCGTCGACGTGCCGGGGTCGTGGGCCGCGCTCGGATACCCCCGCCCCGTGGCGGCCCTGCCGCCGGAGGAGGCCGCTGTCGTGGTGGCTCTGACCCGTGGGGTCGCCTCGCATCTGACGGCGGCGCGGCTGCACGGGCTCGTCCTGCCGTGGTGGGCCGAGGAGGACACACGGGTGCACGTGAGCCGGCCGCACCGCACGGGTCGGACGGGGCGCGCGGGCGTCGCCTGCCACGGACGCACGGTGCCGGCCGAGGACCGCGTGGAGGTGCACGGGGTCCCGGTCACCTCGCTCGAGCGGACGTGGGTGGACCTCTGCTCCCTGCTGCGGCCGGATCAGGTGGCGGACGCCGTCGTCGCGGGGGACGCGCTCGTGAACCGTCCGTGGGTGGACGGGTCCCGACTCCCGCCGCGCACGACGGCGTCGCGGCTCTCCGCGGCGCTGGAGCGGGCGGGCCGGTTCAAGGGCGTGCGGGTGGCTCGGGCCGCGCTGGCGCTGATCCGGGTGGGGGCGGACTCGCCTCCGGAGACGCGACTGCGGCTGGCGCTTCTCGACGCCGGCCTCCCCGAGCCGCGCCTGCAGGCGCAGCTGGTCTCACCGGCGGGGGAGCGGACCGACGCGGACATGGTGGTCGAACGGTCCCGCGTGGCCCTCCACTACGACGGCGGCCACCATCGCACGCCGGAGCAGCAGCGACGCGACGCACGGCGGGACCGTCTCTGGCAGGAGGCCGGCCACCTGTCCATCACGGTGATGGGCGCCGACCTGGCCGAGGACTTCCGGACCGTGGTGGCCGCCGTCGTCCGCCACGACCGGGCCGCGCGGGCGACCTCCACCATCTCCGCTCCCGCCCCCGCCGCAGGACTTTCGAACGTGAAATCGGGCGAATGGGCACTTTCGAACGTGGGATAGGCCCTCTCTCACGTTCGAAAGTGCCCGGCCCGGGGCCCATCAGGCGAGCGAGTCCTCCCAGGCCCGGTGCAGCGCCGCGAACCGCCCGTCGGCCGCCACCAGCTCGGCGGGGCTGCCGTCCTCGACGATCCGGCCGTCGTGCATCACGAGCACCCGGTCGGCGGTCTCGACGGTGCTGAGCCGGTGGGCGATGATCAGTGCCGTCCGGTTCCCCAACAGCCGCTCCAGCCCGGCCTGCACGAGACGCTCGCTCGGCAGGTCCAGCGACGACGTCGCCTCGTCCAGGATCAGCACGGCGGGGTCCGCGAGGAACGCCCGCGCGAACGACACGAGCTGCCGCTGTCCCGCGCTCAGCCGCCCGCCGCGCTTGGCGACGTCGGTCGCGTAGCCCTCGGGCAGCCCCAGGATGAAGTCGTGCGCCCCCACCGCCCGGGCGGCCGCCTGGATCTCGGCCTCGGTGGCGTCGGGCCGGCCGAGGGCGATGTTCTCCGCGATCGACCCGGAGAACAGGAACGCCTCCTGGGTCACCATCACCACGTTGCGCCGCAGATCCGCCTGGCTGAGCTCGCGCAGCTCCACCCCGTCCAGCGTCAGCGAGCCGGCAGAGACGTCGTAGAACCGGGCGATGAGCTTGGCCAGCGTCGACTTGCCCGCACCCGTCTGGCCCACCACGGCCACGGTCTGCCCGGCCGGGATCACGAGGTCGAACTCCGGCAGCACCACCCGGTCCGGTCCGTAGCTGAACACCGCGTCCCGGAACTCCACCCGCCCGGACGCCACGCCCGTCCCCGGAGCGTCGGCCCCGGGCAGCGGCGTGGGCTCGGCGGCCTCCACCACGGTGGGCTCCTCCTCGAGCAGGCCGGAGACCTTCTCGAGCGCCGCCGTCGCGGACTGCAGCGACGAGTAGAACATCGCCACCATCTCCATGGGCTGGAACACGCGCCGTCCGGCCAGCAGGAGCGCCACGAGCACCCCCACCTCGAGGTCGCCGTCGAGCACGCGCAGGCCCCCGGTCACGAGCAGCGCCGCTACCGTGAGGTTGCCCGTCGCCACGAGCACCGGCTGCAGGATGCCGAACAGGTTGAGCGTGGCCACCATGTCGTCCCGGTAGGCCGTGGCCAAGTCGCGGTACCGCGCGTCGTTGTCCCGTTCCCGCCGGAAGGCCTGGACCGCGCGGATGCCGGTCATGGTCTCCACGAAGTGCACGATCGACCGTGCCGAGGACACCCGCGACCGCCGGTACGCCTCCTCGGACCGCACCTGGTACCAGCGCGTCACGATCGCCACCGGCACGGCCGCGCCCAGCAGCACGAGGAACGACGGCGGGTCCAGCAGCAGGATGGACGCCGCGGTGAACGACATGAACATCAGCCCGGACACGAGCGAGGACACGCCCTGGTCCAGCAGCTCCCGCAGCGCCTCCAGGTCCGAGGTCTGCCGCGAGATCACCCGCCCGGACGTGTACCGCTCGTGGAACCCGAGGCTCAGCCGCTGCGTGTGCCGGAACACGCGCAGCCGCAGGCTGAGCAGCATGGCCTGGCTGGCCCGCGCGGTGAGCCACGTGTACGCCCCCAGCAGGCCCCCGGAGACGAGGGCCGCCGCCACGTACGCCCCGCCCACGGGGACGAGGATGGGCCAGACGGACTCGCCGGCCCGCACGGCCTCGACGACGCGCGGCAGCTCCGCGTCGATCGCCCAGGCGATGATCAGCGGCCCGGCCGCCCGCGCCGCGTTGGACACGAGCACGAAGACCACGGTGACCAGCAGCGTCCCCCGGACCGGCCGCGCGAGCTCGCCGAGCAGCCGGAAGGACCGGCGCCGGATGTGGCGGCGCTCCGCGCGGGTGTAGTCGAGGTCCTCTTCGGCCCCCACGCCGCGCACGCGGCTCACGTCGGCGGCGCTCATGCCTGCTCCTCCGGTCGGCTCGAGATGATGTGCCGGTACACGGCGCTGCGGGCCAGCAGTTCGGGGTGCGTCCCCACGTCCTCGATCCGCCCGTCCGCCAGCACCGCGACCCGGTCCGCCAGGGCCACGGTGGAGGGACGATGCGCCACGATCAGGGTGGTCGTCCCGTCGAGGACCTCGCGCAGGCGCGCGGTCACGGTCTCCTCGGTGCGCACGTCGAGGGCGGAGAGGGGGTCGTCCAGCACGAGCACGTCCGGGCGCGCCGCGATCGCGCGGGCGAGGGCGATCCGCTGGCGCTGTCCGCCGGAGAGGCTGAGGCCCTCCTCGCCGATCTCGGTCTCGACGCCGTCCGCCAGGTCCGCCACGAAGCCCGCCTGCGCGGTCTCGAGCGCGAGGTCGAGCAGGGCGTCCGCCGCGGGGGAGTGGAGGCCGTCCGCGAGCACGTCCGCCGGGGCGCCGAGCAGCACGTTCTGCCGGATGGTCGCGGAGAACAGCGTGGCGTCCTCGAACGCCACGGACACCCGCCGGCGCAGCTCCTCGAGCGGCATCCGGCGCACGTCCACCCCGTCCACGCAGACGGAGCCCGCCGTGACGTCGAGCAGCCGGGGGACCAGCTGCAGCAGCGTCGACTTGCCGGCGCCGGTCGCGCCGACCAGGGCCATCGTCTCGCCGGGCACCAGCTCGAGGTCGACGCCGTCGAGCAGGTCGCGCTCCCCGCGCCCCGGGTCCGCGTCCGGCCAGCGGAAGCGCACCCCGCGGAACGCGAGCGCGCCGGTGGCCGGGGGCACGACGGCGGCCTCCCCGGTGGGCGAGGCGATGTCCACGGGCGTGGCGAGGACGTCCACGTGGCGGTCGATCGCCGTGCGGGCCGAGAGCGTCATGCCCATCAGCTGGCCCACGGACTCGACCGGGCCGGCCAGCACGGCCGCGGTGGCGAAGTAGGCGGCGAGCGCGCCCACCGTCAGCTCCCCGGTCGCCACGAGCCACAGGCCCAGGGCGAGGCCCAGGCCCAGCACCGTCTCCGGCAGGGCCACGATGAGCGCGATGAACCGGGCCAGCACCGAGGCCTTGTGCACCTCGGTGCCCTGCAGCGTGCGGGCGCGCCCGCGGAAGCCGTCGAGGGCGTGCGCGCCGCGGCCGAACGCCTTGAGGACGCGGATGCCGTGCACCGACTCCTCGACGGACGTGGCGAGGTCCCCGGCCTGGTCCTGGGAGAGCCGGGACGCGGCGCGGAAGTCGTTGCGGAACCCGAACGACGCCCACATGATCGGCACGGCCGCGGCGAGGTAGAGCAGGGCCAGCTGCCAAGACAGCAGGAACAGCAGGACGAGGCCGACGGTGATGGTCACCACGTCCACCACGAGCATGACCGAGCCGAACGCGATCCACCGCCGCAAGAGCGAGAGGTCGCCCTGGGCCCGGGAGAGCAGCTGCCCCGAGGGCCACGCGTCGTGGAACGCCACCGGCAGGCGCTGGAGCCGTTCGAACAGGGCGATGCGCGCCCGGTTCTCCACCCCGGCGGCCGGCGGGAGGATGAAGTACCGGCGCAGGCCGATGAACGCGGCCTCGGCGAGGCCGAGCACGGTGAGCAGGCCGGCGGCCCGCCACACGTCCGCGCGGGAGTCGGGGGAGGAAGGCCGGGCGAGCACGGTCTCCGTGAACACGGTGTCCACGAGCAGGTGGATGACCTGCGGGATGGCCAGGGCCACGAGGCCCGCCGCCATGGCCGAGGCGAGCCCGAGCACCCAGCGCGCCCGCACGCCCTCGAGGTACGGTGCGATCCCGCCCAGGGCGTCACGCAGGGACGAGGCGCCGGGAGAGGTGGTGCGGGTCACGGGGCTCCACTGTACCCGCGGCCCCGGACGGGACAGGCGGCTCAGCCCCGCGGGACCAGGTCCAGCACCACGGCCTCGGGCCGGCACGCGAACCGCACGGGCGCGGACGGCGCGGTCCCCAGGCCGGCCGACACCTCGAGCGGGACGGTCCGCCCCGCGGCCGTCCACGTCGAGACCCCGGAGGCCTGCCGGCGCGGCAGGTCGCAGTTGGTGACGAGCGCGCCGAGGAACGGCACGCAGACCTGCCCGCCGTGGGTGTGGCCGGCGAGCAGCAGATCGGCGCCGTCGACGGTCATGGCGTCCAGCACGCGGCGGTACGGGGCGTGGGTGACGCCCAGCCGGAACCGCCCGTCGCCGCCGGGCCGCCCGGCGCCGTCGTCGTGTGCGGGGCCGGGGAAGCCGGCCCAGGCGTCCAGACCGAGGTGCGGGTCGTCGGTGCCGGCGGCGAGGACCTGGAGCGTGGTCCCGGCGCGGGTCGGCACGGCCAGGGCGACGCCCCGGTTCGTCAGGTCGGCCCAGCCGGCGGCGCGGAACGCGCCGAACAGGACGTCGGAGGGAAGCCGGGGCCGGTCCGCGTCCATGCGCGAGGGGCCCGCGAAGTACCGCAGGGGGTTGGCCGCCTTGGGCGCGTAGTAGTCGTTGGAGCCGGGCACGAACACGCCCGGCCGCGCCAGCAGCGGCCCGAGCGCGTCGAGCACGAGCGGCACCGACGCCGCGGCGGACACGTTGTCCCCCGTGTTGACCACGAGGTCAGGCTCGAGTACATCCAATCCGCGCAGCCACGCCCGCTTGGCCCGGTGCCGGGGCAGCAGGTGGATGTCCGAGAGGTGCAGCACCCGCAGCGGCGCCGACCCGGCCGGCAGTACGGCCAGTCGGTGCGTGCGCACCGTCCGGGCCTCGGCCTCGACGAGGCCCCAGGCCAGGCCGAGGCCCGCCGTCGTGGCCATCCCGACGGCGGCAGGCGCTGCGGAACGGAGCATGCGGCGGGTGCGGGAGGCGGCGGGGCGCATCGCGGTCAGTAGCCCGGGACCGCCTCGGGCAACGGCCCGCCCCGGTCCAGGTCGTCGATGTGGAACTGGCGTCCGTCCGGGTGCTCGCCGGCCTCGCCCGGGTCCTCCGACTGCGGGCCGTCCCACTCGGGCAGTTCACCCGGCGGGAACTTCTCCTTGGCCAACTGGTTGTACTCGAGCCAGGACGGGCCGTTGATGGAGGTCGAGTAGAACGGGTTGCGGACCTCGCCGTTGACGGTCTCGCCCGTCATGGTCTTCAGGTTGTTGTAGCGGCCGGTCCACACGGCGGTGGCCAGCTTGTTGGTGAACCCGACGAACCACGTGGAGGACACGTTGTCGTTCGTGCCCGTCTTGCCGCCGAACTCGTAGCCGGCGCCCTCCTCGGCGATGTTGAAGCCGCCGATGTGGCGCAGGACCGGCATCAGCTCCCGGACGTGGTCCGGGTCGATGACCTGGTCGCACTGCGGGTCGGCGACGTCGTACTGGTTGCCGGCGGTGTCCGTGACCTCCAGGATGGCGCGCGGCTCGCAGTACAGGCCGTTCGCGGCGATGGCGGCGTACGCGCCGGCCAGGGAGAGCGGGGCCACCGAGTCCTTGCCGAGCAGGAAGGACGGGTCGTCCGGCTGCAACGGGGAGCTGTCCAGGGCGCGGGTGACGCCCAGCTGGGTGGTGAGGCTCGTGATGTCGCACAGATCCAGCTGGTACGCGGTGGCGACGGTCGGCGTGTTCACCGACCAGAAGAGGCCCTCGTCCACGCGCACCTGCCGCAGCATGCCCGGGACCACGTTCTTGAACTGCCAGGTGCCGCCGACCGTGGTGTAGCCGCCCGGGCGGCACGAGGCAGCGAACCGCGTGCCCGTGGGGTAGACGTTCCGGGAGGCGTCCACGGAGTCGACCAGGCGGTTGCCGTTGCGCAGCCACGTCAGTGCCACGAAGGGCTTGAGCGTGGAGCCGGCCTGGAAGCCCTGGCCGCCACCCCACTGCTTGTCCACGTTGAAGTTCAGCGAGGTGTGGCCGAGCTCGTCCTGGATGGCGTACTCGGTGTTCTGGGCCATGGTGCGGATGTTGCCGGTGCCGGCCTCCACCGAGGTGAGCGCGTGGCCGGCGCCCAGCGACTCGTTGTTGGGCACCGAGGCGCGCAGGTTCTTCTCGGTCTCCTTCTGGAGCGTCGAGTCGATCGTCGTGCGGATGGTGAGCCCGCCGCGGTCCAGCAGGGCCTGGCGGGACTGGACGTCCGGGCCGAACGTGGGGTCGGCGAGGATCTGCCGCTCCACGTAGTCGCAGAAGTAGGTGCCGAACTTGGCGTAGAGGCAGCCCGAGGGGCGGGACTCCATGACCACCTCCATCGGCTGGGCGACGGCGTGGTCGTACTCCTCCTGGGAGAGGTAGCCGTTGTCCTTCATCGCGTTCAGCACGAGGTTGCGCCGCTCCGTGGCCTCCTCCGGATTGCGGGCCGGGTCGAACCGGGTGGGGGACTGGACCATGCCGGCCAGCGTGGCGGCCTCCCAGCTCTCCAGGTCGGCGGCGGACTTGCCGAACACGTACTGCGAGGCGGCCTCGACCCCGTAGGAACGGCCGGAGAACAGCACGATGTTGAGGTAGCCCTCGAGGATCTCGTCCTTCGACATCTGCTTCTCGACGGCGACCGCGAGCTTGATCTCCTTGACCTTGTCCGCGATGTTCTTGGAGCCGGAGAGCGTGAGGCGGGAGTCGCCGCGGATCTGCTGCACGTTCACCAGCATGTTGTTCACGAACTGCTGGGTGAGGGTGGAGGCGCCCTGCGTGGAGTCGGAGGTGGCGTTGTTCACGGTCGCGCGGATGAGGCCTCGTGCGTCCACGCCCTCGTGCTCGTAGAAGCGCTCGTCCTCGATGGCCACGATCGCGTGCTGCATGTGCTCCGAGATCTCGTCCAGCGGGACCGGGGTGCGGTTCTCCTCGTAGAAGACGGCGATCTCCTCACCGTCCTCCGAGAGGATGCGCGACGGGACGGAGACCGGCTCCGCGGGCAGCTCGTCCGGCAGCTCCTCCAGCATCTCCCGGCCCGACGCGGCGGCGACACCGGCCAGGCCCGCGACGGGCAGCAGGAGGGCCGCCACGAGCAGGCCGGCCACCGCCGAGAGGCCCACGAAGGCGAGGAGGCGGCCGAGAGCGCTCGAGGGGGCGGGGAAGCGGGTCGTGCGGGAGGCCATGGGCGCGAGTGTAGCGCGGGCACCTGGGACCTCTTCCGGGGTCCGCGCCGGTGGCTAGGGTGGGTCCCATGACTCAGCAGACGCAGTGGGAGTACGCCACGATCCCCCTCCTCATCCACGCGACCAAGCAGATCCTCGACCAGTGGGGCGAGGACGGCTGGGAGCTCGTCACGGTGATCCCGGGCCCCGAGGGGAACAACCCCGTGGCCTACCTCAAGCGTCCGAAGGCGGCGTGAACGTGACGGCGCAGTCCTCGGCCCCCACCTGGGGCGACGGCGCCGTCGCGGCCCGCCTCGCGGCGCTCGGCATCGACCGACCCGCCGTCGCGGCGCCGGTCGGCTCCTACGTCCCGGCCCTGCTTGACGGCGACCTCGTGCTGACCTCAGGCCAGCTCCCCTTCGTGGCCGGCGCCCTGCACGCCACCGGCAAGGTGGGCGCGGAGGTCACCCCCGAACGCGCCCAGGAGCTCGCGCGGGCGTGCGCCGTGAACGCGATGGCCGCGGTGCACGAGCTGCTGGGGGACCTGGACCGAGTCGCCCAGGTCGTCAAGGTCGTCGGTTTCGTGGCCTCCGACCCCGCGTTCACCGGTCAGCCCGGCGTGGTGAACGGCGCCTCGGACGTGCTGGCCGAGATCTTCGGCGAGGTCGGCCGCCACGCGCGCTCCGCCGTCGGCGTGGCCGTGCTGCCCATGGACGCTCCCGTCGAGGTGGAGATCACCGTCCGTGTCCGCTGACCCGGCCGGCATGCTGCTGCCGGTCCCGGAGCAGGAGGAGGACCTCACCCGCCAGTGGCTGGACCGGCGCTTCCGCCAGGTCCGCCCGGCCCGGCCCGGGTCGGCCGTGGTGCTCGTACGCGACGGCGACGACGGCCCGGAGGTCTTCCTCCGCCACCGCGCGGGACGCACCCCGCTCGGCCGCGTGGGCCTGCCCGGCGGCGCGCTCATCGAGTCCGACGCCGACTCCTGCCCGTGGTACGGGCCCGAGCCCTCCCAGTGGGCCCGCACGTTCGGGACCACGGACCGGCGGCGTGCGCGGCAGCACGTGGTGGCCGCCGTCCGCGAGCTCCACGACGAGGCCGGAGTGCTCCTCGCCGGCCGCTCCGACACGGACGTCGTGGCCACGGCGCGCATCGAGACCTGGGGCGGGGGCCGCAGCTCGCTCGAGGAGGGCTCGGAGAGCCTGCCCCGCCTGCTGGCCGCGCGCGGCCTCGGACTGCGCACCGACCTGCTGCGCCCCGTCATGCGCTGGCAATCCGCGCCCCACGTCCACCGACGCTTCGACACGGCCGTGTTCGCTACGACGACCCCACCGCTGCAGTCCGCGCCGACAGCAGAGGAACCCGGTCCCGAACTCCAGGCGTGGGTGCCCGCGCGTCGCGCGCTCGCCGGCCCGCTGCGGCTGCCCGGACCCGCCGGGGCGGAGGGCACGGCGCCCTTCGACCAGGTGGCGACCCCACTGACGCAGGTGATGGTGCGTCGGGTCGCGGCGCACCGGACGGCCGCCGCCTTCCTGCTCTCCGTCACGCCCTGTGCCCGGCGCGACCCCGTGCCGGAATACCACCTGGTCACCGAGGCCGGCGACGACGGCACCCCCCGGATGCGCGTGGAGCGGGCCACCCGGGACTGACCGGGGTGGCCCGCTCCACGGCAGGGCGGGGGGCGTCAGCGCGAACGCTGACGCAGACGCTGCAGGTCCAGGATGACCACGGCGCGGTTCTCCAGGCGGATCCAGCCGCGCTGGACGAACTCGGCCAGGGCCTTGTTCACGGTCTCGCGGGACGCGCCCACCAGCTGGGCGAGCTCCTCCTGCGTGAGGTCGTGCGCCACCAGCAGGCCGTCCGCGGCCGGCCGGCCGAAGCGGTCCGCGAGGTCCAGGAGCGCCTTGGCCACGCGGCCCGGCACGTCCGAGAACACCAGGTCCGCCAGGGACTCGTTGGTCTTGGACAGGCGCTGGGCCAGGGCCTGGAGCAGCTGGACCGACACATCCGGCGACGAGGCGATGGCGCGGCGCAGGTTCTCATGGCGCAGACCGGCCAGGCGCGTGGCGGACACCGCGGTGGCGGTGGCGTTGCGCGGGGCGGGGTTGAACAGGGCCATCTCGCCGAAGATCTCGCCGGGGCCGAGCACGGCCACGAGGTTCTCGCGGCCGTCCGAAGCGGTGCGGCCGAGCTTGATCTTGCCGGACATGATCACGTACAGCTGATCGCCCTGGTCGCCCTCGTGGAACGCGGACGCGCCGCGGGAGAGCTCCACCTCGGTCAGCTCCGAGGTGAGGATGGCGAACACCTCGTCGTCCAGGTTGGTGAACAGCGGAGCCTTCCGCAGAACCTCGAGATCCATGTGTGCGTGTCCTCTCTGTGGGCAGTTCCTCACACCGCGGCGGAGGAGCCGCCCGGTTCACTGGCGTCCATTGTGCCCCATACCCCCGTGCGGGCCGATACCCTGGATCCTCCACCGGGCGCGCGGGCGGTCCCCGCGCGTGGCCGGTGCCGTCGCATCCGAAGGAGGTCGCCCATGCCGCTGGGTCTGACGTGGCTGGACGTCCTGCTCATCGTCGCGCTCGCGATGCTCCTGGTCCAGGGCCACCGTCGCGGCCTGTGGGTGGTGCTGGGCAACCTCGTCGGCCTGGTCGGCGGTGCCGCGATCGCGTTCTACGCCCTGCCGGAGGTGGCGGAGTTCGTCACCGCGCCGCAGTGGCGGTGGGCCGCGCTGATCGCCACCCTCGTCCTGCTCGTGGCGGCGGGCCAGTACGTGGGCGCCGCCATCGGCGAGGCGATCCGGCTGCGCGTGAACCTGCCGGCCCTGCGACTCGTCGACCGCCTGCTCGGCGCGCTCGCCGCCGGTCTCGCGGGCGCCCTCGTCCTCTGGCTCGTGGCGTTCTCCATCGCGGCCTCCGGCTCCACCGCGGTCACCCGTGAGGTGAACCGCTCGCAGGTGATCACGGCGCTGGACACCGTGATGCCCGACTCGCTCCTGGCCTGGGCCGCCCGCTCGCGCTCCGCCGTCGCCGACCTGGACGTGCTGCCGGAGCTCGAGCTGCCCGCCCCCGTCCCGGAGTCCGACGACGGCGTCCGCGCCGCCCCGGCCCCGGCCGCGACGCCGGGTCTGCCCTCGGCCGCCTCCTCCCCGTCCGACACCGCGACGTCCGCCCCGTCCGCCTCGGCGACCCCCGAGGAGCCCGACGACGCCGCCGCGCCGTCGGCCACGACGACCGCCCCCGCCTCGTCGACGTCGACGGCCGCCCCCTCGACTCCCGCCGCCTCCTCGGCGTCGGCCGCCGTCGTCCGGCTGACCGGGACGGCCGCGCAGTGCAACCAGGTGCAGAGCGGCTCGGGCGTGGCCGTGGCCCCGGACCGCGTGCTCACGAACGCGCACGTGGTCCTCGGCGTGGACGCCCCCACCGTGACGGACCGCGCCCGCGGCGTGCACGCGGCGCGGATCGTCCACCTGGACACGGCGCACGACCTCGCCGTCCTGGCGGTCGACGACGCGAACCTGCCCGTCATGCCGGTCGGCGCCGAGCTGACGGGCGGCGCGTCGGCCTCCGTCCTGGGCTATCCCGACGGCGGCCCGTTCGCCTCCACCCCCGCGACCGTGCAGGCCGTCGGCGAGGTGCCGCTCGGCGACGTCCTGACCGGTGCCGCGAGCATGGTGGACGTCTACACCCTCGCGGCGGACATCCGCCACGGCTACTCGGGCGGCCCGGTGGTGGACACGGCCGGGAACCTGGCCGGTCTGGTGTTCGCCCGGGCCCCGGGCTCGGACGCCGTCGGCTACGCCCTGACGGCGGACACCATCGCCCCCGTCGTCGCCGCGGCCCCGGAAATGACGGCCACGGTCCCTTCGGGGGACTGCGTCCCGGGCGGCTGAGCCGGCGCCGCGCCACGCGCCTGATGCCCGCATTCCGGACCGGACTGTCCGGCAACGGCCCGTGTCGACTATTGTGTCCTCCGTCACACTCGAGTTTTCCCGACCCCCGGAGGTCCTGCATGTCCAGCACCGTCTCCGCGCCCGCGTCGGCGCCGAAGCGCACCCGGGAGGAGTTCACCGGCCGGTGGGCCTTCATCCTGGCGGCCATCGGCTCCGCCGTGGGCCTCGGCAACATCTGGCGCTTCCCCTACGTCGCCTATGAGAACGGCGGCGGCGCGTTCGTCATCCCCTACCTGATCGCGCTGCTCACCGCGGGCATCCCGCTGCTGTTCTTCGACTACGCGATCGGCCACCGCTTCCGCGGCTCCGCGCCGCTGGCGTTCCGGCGCCTGTCCCGGTGGACCGAGACCGTCGGCTGGTGGCAGGTGCTCATCTGCGTCGTCATCGGGATCTACTACGCCGCGATCATCGGCTGGGCGATCATGTACACCTGGTTCTCCGTGGACCAGCGGTGGGGCGACGACCCGGAGACCTTCCTCATGGGCGACTACCTGCAGGTCGCCGACGACCCGTCCCCGTCCTTCGACGTCGTCTCGGGCGTCTTCTGGCCCATGCTCGCCGTCTGGGTGATCACGCTGCTCATCATGGGCTTCGGCGTGCGCCGGGGCGTGGCCCTGGCCTCGATGGTCGGCATCCCGCTGCTCGTCGTGATGTTCCTGATCCTCGTCGGCATCGCCCTCACCCTGCCGGGCGCCGCCCAGGGCCTGGACGCGCTGTTCACGCCGAACTGGGCCGCGCTGGCGGACCCGGGCGTCTGGATCGCCGCCTACGGTCAGATCTTCTTCTCGCTGTCCGTCGGCTTCGGCATCATGATCACCTACGCTTCCTACCTCAACCGCCGCACGAACCTCACCGGCTCCGGCCTGGTGGTCGGCTTCTCCAACTCGGGCTTCGAGATCCTGGCCGGCATCGGCGTGTTCTCCGCCCTGGGCTTCATGGCGCAGGCCTCCGGCGTGTCCGTGGCCGAGGTGGCCGGCAGCGGCATCGGCCTGGCGTTCATCGCCTTCCCCACCCTGATCTCGCAGGCCCCGCTCGGCGCCCTGATCGGCGTGCTGTTCTTCGGCTCGCTCGTGGTCGCCGGCTTCACCTCGCTGATCTCGATCCTCGAGGTCGTCATCTCCGCCGTGAAGGACAAGCTCGGCTGGGGCCGCTGGACGGCCACGATCGTGGTGATCGGCCTGTCCGGGGTGGTCTCCCTCGCCCTGTTCTCCACCACCACGGGCCTGCAGATGCTGGACACCATGGACGCGTTCGCCAACAACTTCGGCATCGTGGGCGCGGCGCTCCTGTCGGTGCTCCTGGTCACCGGTGCGCTGGGCTCGGCCCGTCGCATCACGGCGCACCTCAACGCCGTCTCCTCCTTCAAGGTCGGCCGCGGGTACGTGCTGCTGATCGGCGTGCTCATGCCGATCGTGCTCGCCTACATCTGGCTCTCCTGGATCATGAAGGTGATCGCGGAGGGCTATGAGGGCTACCCGGGCGACTTCCTCGGCGTCTTCGGCTGGGGCATCGCGCTCGGCTCCGTCGCCCTGGCCGTCCTGCTCTCCCTGATCCCGTGGTCCCGCAAGTCCAACCTCTACGCGGAGGACCTGGACAGCGAGATCCACGGCGACCTCATCCCGCACAACGCCGTGCCCGAGGGCACCGTCCCCACCGGCGCCCTGCCGGTGGTGCCCGCGGCCACCACCCGGAAGGAGCTCTGACCGATGAGCACCGCAGCGATCGTCATGATGTCCCTGGCCATCCTCCTGGTGTGGGGCGGCCTCGCGGTCTCCGCCATCCACCTGCTCCGCCACCCGGACGACTCCTCGGGCGACCTCGCCATCGAGGACGAGCTGGCCCCCGCCGTGCGGGAGCGCGAGGATGGCCGTCTCGACGCGCGGCACCGGTGAGTCGATGAGGCTCCCCGGTCCGTTCGCGGCGGCCCCGGTCGCCGACGGGGCCGCGGGCGTGGTCTCCGCCTCCCTGCCGGTCGTGGCGGTGGACGCGAGCCTGCCGGCCCCGCCCTACCGGCAGATCGTGGACGCGGTCCTGGCCGGCGTCGCCTCCGGATCCCTGGCCCGCGGGGACCGACTGCCGCCCGTGCGCGTGCTCGCCGCCGAGCTCGGCGTGGCACCGGGCACCGTGGCCCGGGCCTACAAGGAGCTCGAGGCGCACGGCACCATCCGCACCCGGGGTCGCGCGGGCACGTTCGTGGCCGCCTCGGCGGACGCCCGCGCCGACGCCGCGCACCAGGCCGTGCGGCGCTGTCTGGACACCCTGCTCGAGCGCCTCGGGTACACGCCCGACGAGGCCGTGGAGCTGGTCCGCCGGGACGCGGCCGCCCGCGCCTGAGGCGGGCCCGCCCACCGACGACGCCGCCCCGGACCGCACGCAGCGTGCGGTCCGGGGCGGCGTCGTCGTGCCGGCTCAGGCCTTCGGGGCGAGCGTCTCCACGATGCGCTGCATGACCGTGGGGTCGGCCAGCGTGGTGGAGTCGCCCGGGTCGCGGCCCTCGGCCACGTCCTTGAGCAGACGGCGCATGATCTTGCCGGAGCGCGTCTTGGGCAGCTCGGGGACCACGAGCACGCGCTTGGGCTTGGCGATGGGGCCGATGTCCTTGCCCACGTGCTGCCGCAGCTCCTCCTCGACCTCGGCGACGTCGCGGTCGGCCGCGACGGCGACCGCGGTGAGCAGGACGAACGCGACGACCGCCTCACCCGTGGTCTCGTCCTTCGCACCGACCACCGCGGACTCGGCCACGGACGGGTGCGCCACGAGGGAGGACTCGATCTCGGTGGTGGACAGGCGGTGGCCGGAGACGTTCATGACGTCGTCCACGCGGCCCAGCAGCCAGATGTCGCCGTCCTCGTCGTAGCGGGCGCCGTCGCCGGCGAAGTACATGCCGGGGAAGCGGGACCAGTAGGTCTCCTTGAAGCGCTCCCGGTCGCCCCAGATGCCCCGCAGCATGGACGGCCACGGCTCGCGCACCACGAGGAAGCCCGCGCTCGTGTCCGTCATGGGTTCGCCGAGCTCGTCCACGACCTCCAGCACGACGCCGGGCACCGGCCTCTGGGCGGAACCGGGCTTGAGGGTGGTCACGCCGGGCAGCGGGGTGAGCATGTGGGCGCCCGTCTCGGTCTGCCACCAGGTGTCCACGATGGGGCAGCGGCCGGCGCCGATGACCTCGTGGTACCAGCGCCAGGCCTCCGGGTTGATGGCCTCGCCCACGGAGCCGAGCACGCGCAGGCTGGAGAGGTCGTACTCGTCCGGGATGTGCCGGCCCCACTTCATGAACGTGCGGATCGCCGTCGGCGCCGTGTAGAGGATGCTCACGCCGTACTTCTGCACGATCTCCCACCAGCGGCCCTGGTGCGGGGAGTCCGGGGTGCCCTCGTAGATCACCTGGGTGGCGCCGTTGACCAGCGGTGCGTAGGCGACGTAGGAGTGCCCGGTGACCCAGCCGACGTCGGCGGTGCACCAGAAGACGTCCGACTCCGGGTGCAGGTCGAAGGTGTCGTGGTGGGTGACCGCGGCCTGCACGAGGTAGCCGCCGGTGGTGTGCAGGATGCCCTTCGGCTTCCCGGTGGTGCCGGAGGTGTACAGGATGTAGAGCGGGTGCTCGGCGTCGTGCCACACGAGCTCGTGCTCGTCGGACTGGCCGTCCACGACGTCGTGCCACCACAGGTCGCGGCCCTCGGTCATCTCGACCTCGGCCTCGTTGCGGCGGACCACGAGCACGTGCTCGGCGGTGTGGCCGGGCGCGGAGAGGGCCTGGTCCACGGCGGGCTTGAGCATGGAGGGCTTGCCGCGGCGGAAGGAGCCGTCCGCCGTGACGACGAGCTTGGCCTCGGCGTCGTCCACGCGGGAGCGCAGGGCGTCGGAGGAGAAGCCGCCGAACACCACGGAGTGGACCGCGCCGATGCGCGCGCACGCGAGCATCGTGATGACGGCCTCGGGGATCATCGGCAGGTAGACGGCCACGCGGTCGCCCTTGGTCACGCCGAGGGACTCGAACGCGTTGGCGGCGCGCCGGACCTCGGCGGCCAGGTCGGCGTAGGTGTAGGTCCGGGTGTCGCCGGGCTCGCCCTCGAAGTGGATGGCCACGCGGTCGCCGTGGCCGGCCTCGACGTGGCGGTCCAGGGCGTTGTACGCGGCGTTGGTGGTGCCGCCGACGAACCACTTCGCGAAGGGTGCGTCGGACCAGTCCAGGACGTCGGTGAAGTCCTGCTCCCAGTGCAGGACCTCGCGGGCGCGGCGGGCCCAGTAGGCCAGGCGGTCCTCGGCGGCCTCCTCGTACAGGTCGGCTCCGGCCACCGCCTGGGCGGCGAACTCGGCCGGGGGCGGGAACGTGGGGATCTGCTCGTCCATCGACGGGGTCCTTTCGGGGTGGTGCGGTCGGTGCGCAGCGCGGATGTGACGCGCCCCACACTAGTCTCCCGCCTCAGCATGCCGCGCGCGGCGTCGTCGCCACAAATCCTCGGGTCCTGTGTGTCGCATCGTGCCCGGAAGCGGGGGCCGGACGCGGTGCGGACGTCGGCACGCACCCCGCTCCCTAGGATGGTCGGACCTGAGCGGATCGCACGAGGGCGGGAGGACGCGCGGATGGAGACGGAGTCGACGGGCACGCCGACCGGGGAGACCCAGCTGGCACTGGTGCGCCGGGCGCGGCGGATCAACCGGATCCTGGCCGAGACGTACCCGTACGCCGTCGCCGAGCTGGACTTCGAGACGCCGTTCGAGCTGCTCGTGGCCACGGTGCTGTCCGCCCAGACCACCGACGTGCGGGTCAACGCGGCCACGCCGGCGCTGTTCGCCCGCTTCCCGGACGCCCACGCGATGGCCGCGGCCACCGAGCCCGAGCTGCAGGAGCTCGTGCGCTCCACGGGGTTCTACCGGAACAAGGCCTCCGCGATCCTGCGGCTGTCCCAGGAGCTCGTGGCCCGGCACGACGGCGAGGTCCCCGCCCGTCTCGAGGACCTCGTGGCGCTGCCCGGGGTGGGCCGCAAGACCGCGTTCGTGGTGCTCGGCAACGCCTTCGGCCAGCCCGGGATCACGGTGGACACGCACTTCGGCCGGCTCGCCCGGCGCCTGGGGTTCACGGACGAGACCGACCCGGTGAAGGTCGAGCACGCCGTGGGCGCCCTGCTCCCGCGCCGGGACTGGACGATGCTCTCCCACCGGCTGATCTTCCACGGCCGCCGCGTGTGCCACGCGCGCCGCCCGGCGTGCGGGGCGTGCCCGATCGCCCGCTGGTGCCCGTCCTACGGCGAGGGGGAGACCGACCCCGAGCGGGCGCGCGCCCTGCTGGCCTACGAGCTCAAGCCCGGCCGGGAGGAGCTGCTCGAGCTCCTGCGCGCGGGGCGGACGCGCCGGGAGCTGCGCGCCCTCGGCCACGGGCTGGAGGCCTGAGCGCCCGGCCTGCCCGCTCAGCCTTCGGTGAGACCCGCGAGGATCGCGGCGACCGCCCGGCGCGCGTGAGCCCCCACGCCCGCGAGCGTGGCCGAGGCGGCCCCGCACCAGTCGTCGTAGCCGAGCAGGTGCAGCCCCGGCACGTCCACCGAGGCGGTCGGCAGTGCACGCTCCGTCGCCGGCGCCCCGGAGGGGTGGCGGGTCAGCTCGAGGCCCCGCAGATGGCGCAGGTCCGCCCGGAAGCCCGTGCACCAGACGATGTCGTCCACCGGGTGCTCGGCGCCGCGCACCCGGGCCGCGGCGCGGTTGGCGGCGGGCCAGCCGTGGCTCGCGCCGGCGTCGTGGTCCCAGCGGACGCCGTCCGGCGTGAGCGCGGTGGGCGCGGGGACCGCGTGGAGCCCGGCCCCGTCGCGGGCGCGGATCACCGAGGGCACCATGACGATGTCCCCGAGGTCGCCCACGCGCGCCTCGGAGCGGCCCAGCACGCGCGCCGAGGCCCGATCGAAGAGCACCCGCCCGTCCACGTCGTCCGGCATGAACCGGGGCGGACGCCGGGTGGCCCACGTGGTGGCGACACCCGCCAGCAGCAGGTCCGCCGCGATCTGGGCGCCCGAGTTGCCGCCGCCCACCACGAGGACGTGCCGCCCGGTGAACGCGTCGGGGGAGCGGTACGCGGCGGAGTGCCGCTGCGTGCCGCCGAAGTGGTCGACGCCCGGGAGGGCCGGCAAGAACGGGCGGGTGAACGAGCCGGTGGCGGAGACCACCGCGCGGGCGCTCAGGGCCGTGCCGTCCTCGAGCCGCAGGGTGAACGGAGGGGACGCGGCGGCGTCGTGCGTCACCTCCGCGACACGCACGCCCCGGCGCACCGGCAGCCCGTAGCGGTCCTCGTAGTCGGCCAGGTAGGCGACGACGTGCCCGGCGTCCGGGGTGCCGGGGCCGGGCGACGGCGGCATGGGTCGGCCCGGCAGGGAGGAGTGCTCGGCGGGGGAGAACAGGCGCAGGGAGTCCCAGTGGTGCGGCCACGCGCCGCCGGGCTGGGCGGAGGCGTCGAGCAGGACGAACGACGGCGGCGGGCCCGGCCGGCGCCCGCGGCCGACGTCCCGCGCGGCCCGCGCCAGGAAGTAGCCGGCCGCCAGTCCGGCCTGGCCGACGCCGATCACCGCGACGTCCACCGGATCCGAGGACGCGGTGGCCGCTGGGGGCGAGGTCAGGGGAGCCGTCATGCCCCGAGGCTACGACCGGCGGCTAGCGTGGGGGCCATGCCTGAGACCCCCGCGAGCCCCCGCCCGACCTCCCGCGACGCCGCCGGGACGTCCGAGGCGTCGCTGACGGGTGCGCGGGACCAGCTGGCGGACCTCGTGGCCCGGTGGGGCACGGCCCCTGCGGACGCGCCCGGTCACCACGACCCGGCCTCGCTCACCACAATCCCGCCCGAGGCCGTGCCGATGTGGGGCTTCGACTGGCCCCGGTCCGGCGATCCGCGCCCCTCCGCCGTGCTGATCCTGTTCGGCGCCCTCGACGACGTCCCCGCCCGTCACGACGCCGAGCGCGTGCACCCGCACGTGGACGTGCTGCTGACCCAGCGCGCCGCCACCCTGCGCCAGCACGCCGGGCAGATCGCGTTCCCCGGCGGTCGCGTCGACCCCGAGGACGCCGACGTCGTGGCCACGGCCCTGCGCGAGGCGCAGGAGGAGACCGGCTTGGACCCGGCCGGCGTGGAGGTCCTGGGCGTGCTGCCGGCGGTGCCGGTGGTGGTCTCGGGGCACGTGGTGCACCCGGTGCTCGGGTGGTGGCGGGACCCCAGTCGCGTGGCGGTGGTCGACCAGGCCGAGGCCGCGGCCGTGTTCCGGATGCCGGTCGCGGACCTGGTGGACCCCGCGAACCGGTGCCGCGTGGCCCGGCCCGGCGGCCGCCGCGGCGAGACGCCGGGCTTCCTCGTGGGCGAGCGCCTGGTGTGGGGGTTCACGGCGGCGCTGCTGGACCGTGTGCTGGCACTGCTGGGCTGGGACGTGCCGTGGGACGACTCCCGCGTGCGTGACGCGCGGACCCACCGGATCCTGCGCGGCTGACGGCTGCGCGCCGCCGCCCGCTCCTGCACAGGCGCCGGTGGGCGGGCCCGTGTCCCCAGCGGCGGGGCCGGGGGCGCAGGCGCCCGGGCGGGACGGTGGACTGGACGGGCCGGCGGCCGCGGACCGCGGCCGCCGCCCCGACCCGCAGGAGGCCCGCCATGCGCCCGTTCGTCCCCGCCGCCCCGGCCCGCCCGCCCCGGGGCCGCCGCCGCCGCCCCGCCCCGCCCGAGGGCAGCCGACGGTTCCCGTGGCCCCGCACTGACCCGGCCGAGCCGGAACGCACGCAGGTCGCCGCGCCGCCGCTGGCCGCACCCGCAGCGGGCCCCGGCGGGCTGGACGCCGCCGTCGTGCGCCGACGCGTGGCCGAGGCCCGTGCCTCGGCCACAGACGGGGCGGAGCCGCCGCTGGCCCCGCTGATCGCCGAGGCCCTCGACGCGCCGATCGACGACCCGCGCGTGGCGGCGCTGGTCGATGAGCTCGACGGCTTCGGCCCGCTCGCACCCTGGGTGCGCAGCCCGGGCGTGACCGACGTGCTCGTGGACGGCGCGGGCGCGGTGTGGACCGACGGGGACGAGGGCCTCGTCCGCCGCCCCGGTCGGCTCGACCCCACGACCGCCCGGGCGCTCGCGGTGCGGCTGCTGCACCGGGCCGGCCGCCGCCTCGATGCGGCGGTGCCGCTGGCCGACGCCCGCGTGGGCGGCGTGCGCGTCCACGCGGTCCTGCCCCCGGTCAGCGGCGGCGGCACCCTGCTGAGCCTGCGGATCCCGGCCGCCACGACGCCGTCGCTGGCCGCACTGGCCGACGGCTGGCCGGACGGCGCCCTCTGGGCCGACGCCCTCGAGGCGCTCGTGCGCGACCGCGCCACCGTCCTGGTCAGCGGCGCGACCGGGGCGGGCAAGACCACGCTGCTCTCCGCGGCCCTCGGCCGGGTGCCGGGGGACGAACGGATCGTCGTCGTGGAGGACACGGCCGAGGCCGCGCCCGATCACCCGCACGTGGTCGCCCTGCAGTGCCGCGCCGCCAACGCGGAGGGCGCCGGCGAGGTCGGACTGGCCGAGCTCGTCCGCCACGCGCTGCGGATGCGGCCGGACCGGCTCGTGGTCGGCGAGTGCCGCGGCGCCGAGGTGGCCGACGTCCTCACCGCCCTGAACACCGGCCACCAGGGCGCGTGGGGCACCCTGCACGCCAACGCCGCCGCCGAGGTGCCCGCCCGGCTGACGGCCATGGCCTCCCTGGCCGGCTGGCGGCCCGAGACGGTGGCCGCGCAGGCCCGCGCCGGCGTGGACGCCGTGCTGCACATCGCCCGCGACGGCCACGGGCGGCACCCCGTGGAGCTCGCCGTCTCGGACCCGCGCGCCGACGGGTTCGCCCTGCTGCCCGCCCTCACGTGGCGGCCCGGGACGGAGGCGACGGGCGGGCGGACCGTCGAAGGACCCGGCATGCCCGCGCTCGCGGCCCGGCTGGCGGGGCGGAGCGGCCGGTGAGCACGACGACGGCGGCCGGGCAGGCACGACGGTCGCGCGCTGGGCGTGCCGTGCCGCTGCTGCCCTGGCGGGCGGGGCGGGCGAGGCCGGAGGAGGAGACGGAGGTGCTCGTCGGCGTGCTGCGCCGCTGGGCCGCCCTCGTCTCGGCCGGCCTGACCGAGGAGCAGGCCTGGCGGGAGACCGCGTGCACCCTGCCCGCCTGCGGGTCGAGCCCGGGCGAGGCGGGGACCGTGTGCTGTGCCCATCACCGCGCCCGACGCCGGGCCGAGGCGCTGGCCTGGGATGTGCCGGCGTCGCATGCGGCGACCGGGGAGGCGGCGCGCCGCGGTGGGACCCTGCCCTGGCGGACCCCCGCACGGGACCCGGGCTGGGCGCTGGTCGATGCGGCGCTCGCGGCCGGGGCCCGGGCGGGTGCCGCTCCCGCAGCCGTGGCCCGGCAGCTGGCCCATAGCCTCGAGGCGGACGTGGACGCGGCCCGAGCCCGCCGCTCGGCCGCGGCGGGGCCGGGCGCGACGTCCCGGCTGCTGCAGTGGCTGCCCCTGGGCGGCCTCGGCCTCGCGTGGCTGCTCGGCACCTCCCCGGGGGACCTGGTCCGCTCGCCCTTCGGTGCCGTGGTCGCCGCGGTGGGTCTGCTGTTCTGGCTGGCCGGGCGGTCCTGGACGCGCCTGCTGCTGCGTGCGGCCGCGCGCGAGCCGGCGGCGGTGGGGGCCGCCGTCGTGCTGGACGTGCTGGCGGCGCTGCTCAGCGCCGGCCGATCCCTGCCCGCCGCGCTGGACGACCTCGGCCGGACCCTGCCGGGCGCCCGCGGCCTGCGGGCCACGGCGGCGCTGCTGCTCTGGGGTCGGGACTGGGACGAGGCATGGGTGGGCCTCGATACGGACCCGGTGTGGGCCGAGACCGCCGCCCGACTGCGTCCGCTGCACCGGTCCGGAATGGCCGGCGCCCGCACGCTGGCCGAGACCGCCGCCGCCGTCCGTCAGCAGACCCGGCGGGCGGACGAACGGGCGGCCGAGGAGCTCGCAGTGCGCCTGGTGATGCCGCTGGGGCTGTGCCTGCTGCCCGCCTTCGTGTGCTGGGGCGTGGTGCCCGTCGTCATGGCCCTGCTCGGGGCGGGACCGGGCTGAGGCCGTGGCGACGCCAGGGCGTCCGGTCCTGCACAGGGCCCCGATCGCCCCGGCCCATCCCCGGATCCGCATCGCCCCCGGCGCGCGGGCCCCGGAGCGGGCCAGCCTGGGACCAGCGGCCCGGCCGGGCCGTCACCACCGCCCCGCACCGCGGGGCCCACTCCAGGAGGACCACCATGACCCACCGCTCCCACTCCGCCCAGCCCGCCGTCACCCGCCCGAGCGAGCGCGACCGCCTCGCCCGCGTCGTCGACGCCGCGGGCGAGGAGACCGGCGCGATCACGGCCGAGTACGGCATCCTCACGCTCGCCGCCGTGGGCTTCGCGGGCGTGCTGGCCGTCGTGCTCACCAGCCCGGACGTGCAGTCGCTGCTCGTGGACCTCGTCACCGGGGCGCTCCAGCGTGACTGAGCACCCGACCTCCGCCCCGCCGTCCGCGCGCCGTACGGGCGCCCGGACGGCGGGGCGGCCCCGGGGGCTCCGGGGCGGCGAGACCGGGGCCGTCACGGCCGAGTACGCGGTGCTGCTGCCCGTGATCGCGTTCGTGCTCGTGTCCGTCCTGCTGGCCGGCGCCGCCGCGGTGCAGCAGGTGCGGGGTCAGGACGCGGCGGCGTCGGCCGCCCGCATCCTCGCCCGGGGCGACGACGAGGCGGCGGCCCGCGACGCGGTGGCGCGCATGGCCGGCGACGACGCCTCGCTCTCGCACACCGTCGAGGGCGGCTGGGTGACCGTCGAGGTCGTCCAGCCCGGCCCCGGGCCGCTCGCCTGGGCCGAGGCCCTCACCCTCACCGCGCACGCCGCCGCCCCCGAGCAGCGGCCCGGAACGCCCGCCGCTTCGCCGGAGGACCGGTCATGACCCGCGGGAGGGCGCCCGTGCGGGGCGAACGCGGTTCGGGCACCGTGTCCGTCCTGGGCACGGCCGCCCTGGGGGCGGGGCTGCTGCTGGCCGTCGCGGCGCTGGGGCAGGCCTCGGTCACCGGCGCCCGGGCGGCCGGGGCCGCCGACCTGGCGGCGCTCGCCGCCTCCGACGCCCGGCGCGGGCTCTCCGACCACGAGCCGTGCGTCCTGGCCGGGCGGACCGCCGAACGCAACGGGGCCGCCGTCGTGGCGTGCGAGGTGCGCGAGGACGGGACGGTGCGCGTCGCGGTCGAACTCGCTCGCGCCCCGCTGCCGGCGGCCACGGCCGATGCCGTCGCGGGTCCGCCGCGGTCTCAGGCCCCGGGCGCCGCGTCCGCGGACCCGCCGGAGGCGCCGCCGCCCGAGCCGTCGGTCGAGGCGTCCGCCGGGACGAGGTGATCGGCGTGGTCCATCAGGAACCGCAGGACGGTCAGCGCGCCGGCCTTGTCCAGGGGGCTGTTGCGGTTGCCGCACTTGGGGGACTGCACGCAGGACGGGCAGCCCTCCGCGCACTCGCAGGCCGCGATGGCCCCCGCCGTCGCCTCGACCCAGCGTCGCGCCTGCTCGAAGCCGCGTTCGGCGAAGCCCGCCCCGCCGGGCCGGCCGTCGTAGACGAACACGGCGGGGGAGCCGGTGTCCGGGTGCAGGACCATCGAGACGCCGCCGATGTCCCAGCGGTCGTTCGAGGCGACGAGCGGCATCATGCCGATCATCGCGTGCTCGGCCGCGTGCAGGGCGCCGGGCAGGCGATCCGTGGTCAGTCCCGCGGCGATGAGCTCGTCCGAGGCCGCCTGGAACCACACCGCGGAGGTGAACAGGTCCCGCGCCGGCAGGTCGAGGGGCTCCTCGCCGAGCACCTCCCCGGAGACCAGGGCCTTGCGCTGGAAGGACACCACCTGGGTGCGGACCTGCACGTCCCCGAGGCACCAGCGCAGGGTGCCCTCCCGCGCGTCCAGGCGGCGGTGCACCGCCACGATCTCGATCTCCGTGACGTCCCGGGCCTGCGTGGTGAAGTCCGGCCAGGCGCGCGTGACGACCACCGCGTGCGCGTCCTCGTCCAGCTCCTCCACGAGGTACGTGCGGTCCTGGTGCACGTACACCGCGCCGGGATGCGCCTGGTAGTGGGTCTGGGGCGAGTCCATCGTGCCCAGCAGGGCGCCGGACTCGGCGTCGATGATGTCCATGGGGCCGCCGCCGTCGTCCCGCAGGGAGACCATGCCGGCGGCGTGCTCGGGGTGCGTCCAGAACCAGCCGGCCGGCCGACGGCGCAGCAGCCCCTGCTCGACCAGCACGTCCAGCAGGGCGCGCACCCGCTCCGGCACCCCGAACCAGCCGAACGCCTCGGGCGTGATCGGCAGCTCCGCGGCGGCCGCGCACAGCTGCGGGCCGAGCAGGTGCGGGTTCTCCGGGTCCACCACGGTGTCCTCCACGCCCAGGTCGAACACGGCCTCCGGGTGGTCCACCACGAACGTGTCCAGGGGGTCGTCCGAGGCCACGAAGAACGCGAGCGCGTCCTGGCCGCCGCGCCCGGCGCGGCCGATCTGCTGGAAGAACGACGCGCGGGTGCCCGGCCAGCCGGCCACCACCACCGCGTCCAGCCCCGCGACGTCGATGCCCATCTCCAGCGCCGGCGTCGAGGCCATGCCCAGCAGCCGACCCGAGCGCAGGTCTGCCTCCAGCTCCCGCCGTTCCTCGGGCAGGTAGCCCGAGCGGTAGGCCGCGATCCGGGTGCCGAGCCCCGGCTCGACCTCCTCGAGCTGCCGCTTGGCCGCGCTGGCGATGGCCTCGGCCCCGCGCCGCGAGCGGATGAACGCCAGCGTGCGCACCTGCTGCAGGGCCAGGTCCGTGACCAGGTCGGCGGCGGCGGCCATCGCCGAGCGGCGGACGGGCGCGCCGTTCTCGCCCCGACGGTCCGTCAGCTCCGGCTCCCAGAACGCCACCGTGACCGCCCCGTGCGGGGACGCGTCCTCGGTGACGGCCGTGGCCGGCGCCCCGATCAGTCGGGCGAAGTGCCCGGCCGGATCCGCCGACGTCGCCGACGCCCCGATGAACACGGTCTCCGGACGGTCCCCGCGGTAGTGGGCGGCGATGCGCCGCAGCCGGCGCAGCAGGATCCCCACCTGCGAGCCGAAGACGCCCCGGTAGGTGTGCGACTCGTCCACCACCACGAACGCCAGGTTCCGGAAGAACGCGGCCCACCGCTCGTGGTGCGGCAGGATGCCCACGTGGAGCATGTCCGGGTTGGTCATGAGCACGGTGGCGTGCTCGCGGGCCCAGATCCGGTCCTGCGGTGCGGTGTCGCCGTCGTAGGGAGCCGCGCGCAGCCCCGGGGCGCCGTCCCGCTCGAGGGCGCGCCAGGAGGTCAGCTGGTCCGCAGCGAGGGCCTTGGTGGGGGCGAGGTAGAGCGCGGTGGCCCGGGGGTCGGCGGCGAGCCGGGTGCCGACCGCCAGCTGGTAGCCCAGCGACTTGCCCGACGCCGTGCCCGTGGCGAGCACGGTGTGCGTCCCCGCACCGGCCAGGTTCGCGGCGCGCACCTGGTGCAGCCACGGCCGCTCGACGCCGCGCGCCGCGAACGCCCTGACCAGGCCCTCCGGCGCGTCCGCGGGCCAGTCCGTGTGCCGGGCCTGCCGGGCGGGCAGCTCGGTGACGTGGCGGATCTGTTCGGGCAGCCCGGTCCGGCCCAGTGCCGCACGGAGTGCGGCCCCCGCCGGCGTGTCCGGGCGCAGGTCGCCGGGTGCCGTGACGGACAGCCCGGCCACGACGTCGGCCACCACCGCACCGACGGGTTGCGGCTCCGGTCCGGAGAAGTCCGGGGCGGCGTCGTCGACGGGCGGCGCGGCGTCCGCCGTGCCGGGCGGCCCCCAGCCGCCCGCGGGATCCGCCCAGGGATCGTGCTCGGGGAGGTGGCCGGTCACGCCCCCATGGTGCCGGTGTGCTCGGCGGTGGGGTTGTCCTCGGCCAGGCCGCGACCCCAGATGGACACGGGGCCGAGGTCGGTCCAGGCCAGGTGGCTGTACAGCTTCTGGCCGTCCGGGGAGGCGACGAGCAGGCCGCGGCTGATCTCACCCTCGCTCATGACCTCGGAGGTGAGGTAGCGCATCACGAGGGAGCCGAGGCCGCGGCGACGGTGGTTCGGGGACGTCCAGATCCGGTCGTAGACGGCGGTGCCGTCCTCCTCGGTGACCCAGCCGAGGGCGGCGAGCTCCTCCTCGCCCTCGGGCACGGTCGAGGCGCCGACGGCCAGGATGCGCAGGCGACGGCTGCCCTCCATCGGTTGGTCCACGCGGGCCTCATAGCCCTCGGGCAGCAGCGGGGGCTCCACGTCCTGCAGCTCGGGGTCCATGTCCATGGTCATGAAGCGCTCCGGCTCGGCCTGGGCCTTCAGACCCATGGCCTTCGGGTCCTCGCCGGCGTCGCCGAACACTGTGAGCAGGATCTGCTCCTGGTCCCGCACCGCCTCGCGCAGGTCCTCCAGCTCCCCGCGGGAGGGGTTCACCACCACGTGCTCCCACGTGGCCGGCACGTCCACCGTGGCGCGACCGGAGCCGCCGGGGATCATGCGGGCGGGGCGAGGGGTGCGCAGGGCCGCGCGTCGCCCCGCCTCCTGGCTCGTACGGTAGCCGCGCGATCGCGACCAGGCCGCGAACCAGATGTCGACCAGTGCCGGATCCAGATGCTCAGTCATGTCTGAAGGGTAAGGCGTGTGGCCGGTGCGGGCCAGGCCCCGCCCGCCCTCACGGCCGTGGCGTCCGGGGTCGCGCACTAGCCTGGACCTTGATGAGCACCGTCCCCCTCTCGCGCATCGCGCTGTACTACCGGTTCACCCCGCTCGCCGACCCCGAGGCGGTGCGGCTGTGGCAGCGCACGCTCGCCGCGTCCCTCGGCCTGACCGGCCGGATCATCGTGTCGCCGCAGGGGATCAACGGGACCGTCGGCGGACCGGTCGACGCCGTCAAGCGCTACATGCGCGGCACGCGGGAGCATCCGGCGTTCCGGGACCTCGAAGTGAAGTGGTCGGACGGCTCGGCGGCGGACTTCCCCCGCCTCTCGGTCAAGGTCAAGCCCGAGCTCGTCGCGTTCGGGGCCCCCGAGCGCGTCACCGTGGACGCGGACGGGATCGTCGGCACGGGGGAGCGGCTCACGCCCGTCCAGGTGGACGCGCTGGTCGCCGAGCGCGCCGGCACCGCGAACCCCGTGCGCTTCCTCGACGGCCGCAACACGGTGGAGGCGGCCATCGGCCGCTTCGACGGGGCCGTGGTCCCGGACGCGCACACCACCCGCGACCTGCTCGCCGCCGTCGACTCCGGGGCCCTGGACCACCTCAAGGACGCGCCGCTGATCACCTACTGCACGGGCGGCGTGCGCTGCGAGGTCCTCTCCGCCCTGCTCAAGGACCGCGGCTTCGCCGAGGTCTACCAGCTCGACGGCGGCATCGTCCGCTACGGCGAGGCCCGCGGCGACGCCGGACTGTGGCGGGGCGAGCTGGCCGTGTTCGACCGACGCCTGTCCACCCGCTTCACCGCCGATGCCGAGACCATCGGCCGGTGCGTCACGTGCGAGGCCCCGACCTCGGCGCTGCGCAACTGCGCCGACCCGGCCTGCACCACGCTCGAGGTCCGCTGCGCGGCCTGCGCCGCCGACGACCCCGAGCACCGCTGCCCCGTCTGCGCCCACCGCCCCCACCCCGCCGAGAGGACCGAGGCATGAGTCCCGTCCCGACACCCCCGTCGCCCCCCGCCCCGCGGCTGACCCCGGCCACGGCCGCGGCCCTCGCCGCGGACCTGGCGGCCCTGCCGTTCACCACCGCCGCCGTCGAGGGGCTGCTCGGACCCGTGGCCACGCTCGCCCTGGACCGCGAGCACGCCGAGGCCGCCCGCCGCGTCGTCGCCGGTCACCTGGCGGGCCCCGGCCGGCACGACGACGCAGCCGGCCCCGGCGACCGGCACGGCACGCGGGGCCTCGCCGCCGCCGTCGGGGCCTGGCTGCTCGGCGACCCCGTCCCCGCCGCCGACCTCGACGCCGCGCTGCCCAGCCTCGGTCTGGCCGGGGCCGTGGCGGCCGGGCTCGTCGTCGAGGGGCCGGACGGGCGCGTGCGCGGCGCGGTGGACCTCTCGCCGTACGACGCGGACGAGCCGGGCCGGATGTGGATCGCCTCGGACCTGACGGCCCTGCAGCGGCGCGGCCCGCTGCCTCCCGAGCACGTGCTCGGCATCGGTCGGGCCTCCCTCACGCTCGCCGGCGCCACGCAGCGCCGTCCCGTGGCCCGCGCCCTGGACGTGGGGGTGGGCTGCGGGATCCAGACCCTGCACCTGCTCGCCCACGCCGACCACGTGACCGCCACGGACCTCTCCGAGCGCGCCCTCGCCTTCACCCGGTTCAACCTGCTGCTCAACGCGGACGTGCTCGGCCTCGACCGGGAGCGGCTCGAGGACCGGGTCCGGCTGGCGGCCGGCGATCTGCTGGCGCCGGTGGCGGGGGAGCGGTTCGACCTCGTGGTCTCGAACCCGCCGTTCGTGATCACCCCGCGCACGGACCCGGACGCGCCCGTGCTGACCTACCGCGACGGCGGCCGCGAGGGCGACCGGATCGTCGCGGAGCTGATCGCGGCCCTGCCGGACGTGCTCGCCGAGGGCGGCACCGCGCAGCTGCTCGCCAACTGGGAGATCCCGGCGGGGGACACCACCGACGCCGACACCGCACCGTGGAACGCGCGCCCGCGTTCGTGGGTGGCGCCGGGGATGCAGGCCTGGTTGCTCCAGCGCGACCGGCAGGACCCCGCGGGCTACGCGGAGACGTGGCTGCAGGACTCCTCGCTCGAGCTCGACCCGCCCGCCTATGAGGCCGCCTACCGCGGGTACCTGGAGGACTTCGACGCCCGCGGCGTGGCCGGGGTCGGCTTCGGACACGTGTGGCTGCGTCGGCCCGCCGCGGACGGCTCCCAGGGCCGGGGGTGGGTGGTCGCCGAGGAGCTGACCCAGCCCGTGGACGAGGCCCTCGGCGCCGCGTGGGCCGCCGCCGTCGCCCGCCGGGACCGGCTCGCCGCGGGCGCCGGGGCCGGGGACGCCGTCGGGGACCCGGCCCTGGCCGCGCTGCGGGGCCTGCACCTGCGCGTGGCCGCGGACGTCACGGAAGAGCGGCACCAGCGGTTCGGGGCGGAGCACCCCGAGGTGATCCTGGCCCGGCAGGGCTCCGGGTTCCGGCGCGTGGCGCGCCTGGACACCGCGACGGCGGGCGTGCTGTCCGCCTCCGACGGCGAGCTGTCCGTGGGGCAGCTGGTGGGCGCGGTCGCCGCGCTGCTGGAGCTGGACGACGTCGGGCGGGCCGGCCTGCTGGCCGCGCTGCGGGAGCTGTACGAGGACGGGTTCCTGGTGGAGGGCTGACGATCGGGCGGTGGCGGGCGCGGGGACGCCGGGCGTTATCGTGGTCAGCGCGCCCTACGATGTGGGGACGTCCGTCCGCGGCGGACGCGGGTCGGCTCGCGTCGGCCCCGGATCCGCAGCAATCCCGTCCCAGGAGGACCCGTTGTCCACTCCCCCCGCTTCCGTGACCGCTCCCGTGCCCTCGGGCAAGAAGCTGGTCATCGTGGAGTCCCCGGCCAAGAGCAAGTCCATCGCGAAGTACCTCAACGCGGTGGGCGAGGGCTGGGTGGTGGACTCCTCCGTGGGGCACATCCGCGACCTGCCCAAGCCCTCGGACCTGCCGGCGGAGATGAAGAAGGGCCCGTTCGGCAAGTTCGCCGTGGACACGGAGCACGGCTTCACCCCGTACTACGTGGTGCACCCGGACAAGAAGAAGAAGGTCACCGAGCTCAAGCGCGAGCTCAAGGACGCCGAGGCCCTCTACCTCGCCACGGATGCGGACCGCGAGGGCGAGGCCATCGCCTGGCACCTGCTGGACACCCTCAAGCCCACGGTGCCGGTGTACCGCATGACCTTCGGCGAGATCACCCAGGAGGGCGTGCGCCGCGGTCTGGAGAACATCCGTGAGCTGGACACGGCCCTCGTGGACGCCCAGGAGACGCGCCGCATCCTCGACCGCCTGTTCGGCTACGAGCTCTCGCCGGTGCTCTGGCGCAAGGTCTCCCGCGGGCTCTCGGCGGGCCGCGTGCAGTCGGTGGCCACCCGCCTCGTCGTCGAGCGCGAGCGGGAGCGCATGGCCTTCGTCTCCGCCCACTACTGGGGCGTGGAGGGCACCTTCACGGTGGCCGAGGGCGCGCAGGCCGCGGACGCCGTGGGCAGCTCGTTCACGGCCCGCCTCAGCACGGTGGACGGCCAGCGCGTGGCCACGGGCCGCGACTTCGACGACGCCGGGCGGCTCAAGGCCTCCGCCGGCAAGAAGGTGACCCACCTGGACGAGGCCGGCGCCCGCTCGCTGGCCGAGGGTCTGCGCGGGGCGGACTTCACGGTCGACTCGGTGGAGGACAAGCCGTACACCCGCCGCCCGGCCGCCCCCTTCACCACCTCCACGCTGCAGCAGGAGGCCGCCCGCAAGCTCCGGATGAGCTCCCGCGTCTCCATGCAGGTGGCCCAGCGCCTGTACGAGAACGGCTACATCACGTACATGCGCACGGACTCGGTGAACCTCTCGCAGGAGGCCGTGCAGGCCGCCCGGCGCCAGGCCACCGAGCTCTACGGGGCGGACGCCGTGCCGGCCCAGCCGCGCGTCTACGCCAAGCGCAACGAGACCGCGCAGGAGGCCCACGAGGCCATCCGGCCCGCGGGGGACTCCTTCCGGACCCCGGCCCAGGTCAAGGCCGAGCTGCGCCCGGACGAGTTCCGCCTGTACGAGCTGATCTGGAAGCGCACCGTGGCCTCGCAGATGGCCGATGCCAAGGGCTACACCGCCACGCTGCGGCTCTCGGCCACCGCGCAGGACGGCCGCCTCGCGCAGTTCAGCGCCTCGGGCACCGTCATCACGTTCAAGGGCTTCCTCGACGCGTACGAGGAGGGCCGGGACGCCGAGGTCGACGGCGAGAACGCGGAGGCCAAGGACCGCCGCCTGCCGCAGGTGGCCCAGGGCGAGCGCCTCACCGGTGACCCGATCGAGGCCACCGGGCACGAGACCTCCCCGCCGGCCCGCTACACCGAGGCGTCGATCGTCGCCGAGCTGGAGCGCCGCGAGATCGGGCGTCCCTCCACGTACGCCCCGACGATCTCCACGATCATGGACCGCGGCTACGTGTCCAAGCGCGGCACCGCGCTCGTCCCGTCGTGGACCGCGTTCGCGGTGATCGGGCTGCTCGAGGACTACTTCGCGAAGTACGTGGACTACGACTTCACGGCCCGCATGGAGGACGACCTCGACCGGATCGCGGCGGGCGAGCTCGGCCGCGAGGCCTGGCTGCAGACCTTCTACTTCGGGGCCCCCGCCGCGGAGACGGAGAAGGGCGTCGAGGGCCTCAAGCACGTGGTGGACAACCTCGGCGAGATCGACGCGCGGGCCGTGAACTCGCTGCCGATCACCGAGGACATCACCCTGCGGGTGGGCCAGTACGGCCCGTACCTGGAGCGGTCGCTGCCGGCCGACGCGGAGGCGGGCGCCACCCCGCCGCGCGCCAACGTCCCCGAGGACCTGGCCCCGGACGAGCTCACCCCGGCCAAGGCCGAGGAGCTGTTCGCCACCGCCCAGCCCTCCGAGCGCGAGCTCGGCACGGACCCGGAGACGGGCCGGACCGTCGTCGCCAGGGACGGGCGCTACGGGCCCTACGTCACCGAGGTCATCCCGGAGATGACCGAGGAGGAGCTGCAGGCCTGGCTCGACGCCCAGCCCACCGAGTACTACAAGAACGGCAAGCCCAAGCCGAAGAAGAAGCCGGCCAAGGAGAAGCCCCGCACCGGCTCCCTCTTCAAGAGCATGTCCGTGGACACCGTGACCCTCGAGCAGGCGCTGCAGCTGATGTCCCTGCCGCGCGTCGTGGGCGCGGACGCCGAGGGCGAGGTCATCACCGCCCAGAACGGCCGCTTCGGGCCCTACCTGAAGAAGGGCTCGGACTCGCGCTCGCTCGAGTCCGAGGACCAGATCTTCAGCATCACGCAGGAGCAGGCCCTCGAGATCTACGCCCAGCCGAAGCAGCGTGGCCGCGGGGCCGCCAAGCCGCCGCTGGCCGAGTTCGGCGAGGACCCGGTCTCCGGCAAGAAGGTCACCGTGAAGGAGGGCCGCTTCGGCCCGTACGTCACGGACGGGGTCACCAACATCACCGTCCCGCGCGGCCGTCAGCCCGAGGAGCTCACGGCGGAGGAGGCCTACCAGCTGCTCGCGGACAAGCGTGCCAAGGGCCCGGCCACCCGCGGCGGTGCCAAGAAGCCGGCGGCCCGCAAGGCCCCGGCCAAGAAGACCACCGCGCGGAAGAAGGCCTGAGCGCCATGCGCCTCGGCGTCCTGGACATCGGGTCCAACACCGTCCACCTGCTGCTCGTGGACGCCCACCCGGGGGCCCGCCCCGTCGCCTACGCGGAGCACAAGCGCTCCCTTCCGCTGATCCGCTACCAGGACGCCGACGGGGCGATCACGGAGGAGGGACAGCGGGAGCTCGTGGACTTCGTCCGGGAGGCCGCCGCGTTCGCGGAGGAGCATCGGGCGGAGGACATGATCTCGTTCTGCACCTCGGCGATCCGCGAGTCCGCGAACGGCGCCGCCGTGCTGGCCCGCGTGCAGGCCGAGACCGGTGTGCACCTCTCCGAGCTCACGGGGGACCAGGAGTCGGCCATGACGTACTTCGCCGTGCGCCGCTGGCAGGGCTGGGGCGCCGGCTCCATCCTGAACTTCGACATCGGCGGCGGCTCCTTCGAGATCGCCTACGGCCAGGACGAGCTGCCCTCGCACGCCCTGTCCCTGCCGCTGGGCGCCGGCCGCCTCACCCGCGACTGGGTGCTCGAGGACCCGCCCAGCCCCAAGGCGGTGAAGAAGCTCCGCAAGCACGTGGAGAAGCGACTCGAGGAGGCGTATACGGCCTTCCCGCGCATCGAGTCGCCCGTGGTGGTCACCGCCACCTCGAAGACGTTCCGCTCCCTCGCCCGGATCACCGGGGCGGCGCCGTCGGCGGCGGGCCCCTTCGTGAAGCGGCACCTGCGCGCGGACGACCTGCACCTGTGGGTGAACCGCCTCGCGGCGATGACCGTCGCGGAGCGGGCGGAGCTGCCCGGCGTCTCGGACGTGCGCGCGCACCAGGTGTTCGCGGGGGCGATCGTCGCGCTGACGGCCATGCGCACGTTCGGCATCGCCCAGCTCGAGATCTGCCCGTGGGCGCTGCGCGAGGGCCTGATCCTCAACCGCCTCGACGCGCTCATGCTCGAGGGCCACCTCACCCGGGACGGCCGGCCCGGCGTCGGCCACGTGAACCTCAACCCGGACACCCTCCTGCCGGGACTGAGCCTGGGGGTGCGCTGACCATGCCGGACTCCACCGCGCACCTGGCCCCCGCGGCGCGCTTCGGAGCGGACATCCCCGTGACCCTGTCCTCCTCGTCCGTGTTCCCCCTGGGCACCCAGGACGTGTTCGCCACCGCCGAGGACCTCGGCTACGACGGCGTGGAGGTCATGGTCACGCACAACGCGTGGAGCCAGGACGCGCGGCGGCTGACGCGGCTGTCCGAGCGGCACGGGATGCCCATCGACTCCATCCACGCGCCCACCCTGCTGTTCACGCAGCAGGTCTGGGGCTCCGCGTGGTCCAAGATCCGCCGCTCCGTGGAGCTGGCGCAGGCCGTGGGCGCGGCCACCGTGGTCGCCCACCCGCCGTTCCGCTGGCAGGGCACGTACGCGGTGCGCTTCGCCGAGGGCATCCACGAGCTCATGGCGGAGACCGGCGTCGTGATCGCCGTGGAGAACATGTACCCGTGGCGGGCCTACGGCCGCAAGGCCAAGATGTACCTGCCGCACTGGAACCCGCTGCCCGAGCCGTACGAGCACATCTGCTGGGACTTCTCCCACGCGGCCATCGCGCGGGCGGACTCCCTGGCGGCCGTCCGCGAGCTCGGCCCGCGGCTGCGGCACGTCCACCTCACCGACGGCAACGACTCCGGCAAGGACGACCACCTGGTCCCCGGCGAGGGCACCCAGCCCGTGGCCGAGACCCTGCGCCACCTGGCGACCGCGGGCCTGGCCGGCACGGTGTGCGTGGAGGTGGGCACGCGCGGGGTGGAGTACGCGGGCCAGCGGGAGGAGATGCTCGCCGCCTCGCTCGCGTTCGCCCGCGAGCACCTGGCCGCCGGCGGGACCGACCACCACCACGACGGCGGCGTTCTGCGCCCGACCACGAAGGAGATGGACCGACCATGAAGCTGACCATCCTGGGCCTGGGCACCATGACCGGCGCGATCCTCGCCGGAGCCCTCGAGGCCGGCGCCGTGCGCGCCGAGGACGTCACCGCGACCACCCGCTCCGCCGCCTCCGCCGAGAAGGCCGCCGCGCAGCACGGCGTCACCGTGACCTCCCAGGAGCGGGACGAACGCGCCAACCATGCCGCGGTCGCTGAGGCGGACATCGTCCTGGTGGGCGTGAAGCCGAAGGACATGGTCGCCACCCTCACGGACCTGGCGCCGTCGCTGCGCCCCGAGACCGTGGTGGTGTCCGTGGCAGCCGGCGTCACCGCCGCGACCATGGCCGCCGTGCTGCCGGCGGGGCAGCCGATCGTGCGGACCATGCCGAACACGCCCCTGACGGTGGGCTCCGGCGTCGTGGGCGTGGCCCCCGGGCCGGGCGTCACCGAGGAGCAGACCACCGCCGTGCGCGCTCTCTTCGAGGGCTCCGGCCTGGTGGTGCCGGTGGCCGAGGAGCAGCTCTCCGCCGTGGTGGCGACCGCCGGCTCCGCCCCGGCCTACGTGTTTCTGCTGGCCGAGCTGATCGCCGCCCACGGTGCGGAGATGGGACTGGACGCCGCCTCCGCCGAGGCCATGGCCGCGGCCACCGTCAAGGGAGCCGGCATCATGCTCCAGCAGGAGGGGGCCAGGGCCGAGGCTCTGCGCAAGGCCGTGATGAGCCCGAACGGGACTACCGAGAAGGCCGTGGAGGCGTTCCTGGACGGCGGCATGGGCGACCTCGTGAACCGTGCCATGGACGCGGCCGCGCAGCGCGACAAGGAGATGGCCGAGGAGTTCGGGGCCTGACGGCGCGGGCATGCCTCAGGGCCGGGCCGCGAACCGGTCGATGAGGTCGGTGTGGCCAGAGACGATGAGGGTGTCGCGCGGGCCCACCCGGGTGTCCGGCTGGGCGTAGGTGAAGTCCTCGCCCGGGGTCTTCACGCCCACCACGGTCACGCCGTACTTGGAGCGCACCTTGGACTCGGCGAGCGTGAAGCCCACGCACTCGGCCGGCGGGTACATCTTCACGATCGCGAAGTCGTCGTCGAACTCGATGAAGTCGAGCATGCGCCCGTTCACGAGGTGGGCGGCGCGCACGCCGGCGTCGTGCTCCGGGAAGATCACGTGGTTCGCCCCGATCCGCTTGAGGATCGTGCCGTGCGCCTCGCTGATCGCCTTCACCCAGATGTGGGGGATCTCCAGGTCCACGAGGTTCACGGTGATCAGCACCGATGCCTCGATGGAGGTGCCCACGCCGACCACCGCCGTCGAGAAGTCCTGCGCACCGAGCTGGCGCAGGGCCTCGGAGTCGGTGGCGTCCGCCTCCACCACGTGGGTCAACGAGGGGGCGTAGCGCTGCACGAGGACGGGGTCCCGCTCGACGGCGAGCACCTCGCGGCCCTGTGCGACGAGCTCCTCGGCCGTGGCGGCGCCGAAGCGGCCCAGCCCCACGAGGAGCACGGGGGCGTTGGGATCGGTGCGCTGCGGGGTGTCAGCCAATGACCGGCCTCTCGACGGGGTAGCGGTAGAGCACGCGCCGCTGGCGCAGGGCCAGGGCGGCGGCGAACGTGATCGTACCAACGCGGCCCGCGAACATCATGGCCGTCAGGACGTACTTGCCGGCCGGTGGGCTCTCCGCGGAGACGCCCACGGAGAGCCCGCACGTGCCGAACGCGGAGATCACCTCGAACAGGGGCCGCTGGAGGGACTCGTCGGTGATGTGCACCAGCGCCAGAGTGGCCACGAGCACGAGGGTGGCCCCGAGTGCGAGCACCGCGATGGCCACGCGCAGGGACTCGGGGGCGATCGTGCGGCCGTGCGCCGTCACCTCGCGGTCGCCGCGCGCCTCCGCCACGATCGCGAGGAACATGATCGCCAGCGTGGTCACCTTGATGCCGCCCGCGGTGGAGGCGGACCCGCCGCCCACGAACATCAGCGCGTCCATGAGCAGCAGGGACTCGGGCTGGTGCGCGTTCGTGTCGTCGATCGCGAAGCCGCCGGAGCGGGTCATCACGGAACCGAAGAGCGAGTGCCCGACCCGCTGCCAGAAGCCCATCCCGGCCTGGGTCGCCGGGTTGCCCGCCTCGAAGAAGAAGAGGGCGACGGCGCCGAGCACCAGCAGCGCCAGCGTCACCTCGACCGTGAGCTTGGTGTGCAGGTTCCACTGCCGGAACCGCCACCCCTTCTCCAGCAGCACCATGACCACGGGGAAGCCGAGCGCACCGAGGAACACACCGACGCCGAGCACCGTGATGATCACCGGGTCGTGCATGATCTCCGGCAGGCCGTCCACGTGCAGGGTGAACCCCGCGTTGTTGAAGGCGCTGACCGAGTAGAAGACCCCGTGCCACAGGCCGGTGAGCCACGAGCCGGAGATGGCCGCGAACCGCGGCACGAGGACGAGCGCCAGCGCGGCCTCGGCGGTCAGCACCGTCACGACGACGACGCGCAGCAGCTGGCCGACCTCGCCGAGACTGCCGGAGGTCATGCCCGCCTGCTGCGTCGCCAGCTTCGACCTCAGGCCCAGATGCCGGGAGACGGCCAGCGTGAGCAGCGAGGCCATCGAGAGGATGCCCAGGCCGCCGATCTGGATGGCCACGAGGATGATCACCTGGCCCGCGGGGGACCAGTGCGCGGCCGTGTTGACGGTGGTCAGACCGGTCACGGAGAAGGCGGAGACCGCGGTGAACATGGCGTCGTGCAGGGGGGTGGCGTGGCCGTCCGCCGCGGCCCACGGCAGGGCGAGGAGCCCGGTGAACACCAGGGCCATGAGGGCGAAGGCGGAGAGGGCGGCGCGGGCCGGGGAGCCGCCCACCACCGAGCTGACGGCGCGGCCCGAGCGCCGCAGCACCGTGCGCAGGTCGGTCGAGGACTCCAGCGTGGAGGCCTGGCCGGGCCGGGGGAGGCCGCCGGGCCGGCGCACCCCGCCGTGTCGGCGGGCGTGCGGAGTCGGACGGGGACCTGCCACGGGGCACCTCCTGCACGGGGGACGGGAAACGGACCGGCTCCCAGTATCGCGCGCGCCGTGGCCCGCGCGTCACGCGGGCGAGACATCCGAGGCGATCGTCGCCACCGTGCCGCCCGGAGCCCTAGGCTGGACCGTGATGAGCACCACGTCCACCCCTCCCGCTCCCACCCCCGCTGCTGTGGTGTGGGACTCCAGCCTGCTCCGCTACCGGTTCAGCGCGGAGCACCCGATGGCGCCCCTGCGGCTGGATCTCACGCACCGGCTCGTGGAGGCGTTCGGCCTGCTGGACGCGCCCCACGTGCGGATCGTGGAGCCGCCCGTGGCCACGGACGAGCAGCTCGCCCTCGTCCACGACCCCGAGTACGTCGCCGCCGTCCGCCGGGCCGCGGCGACGTCGTCGGCCGAGGACGGCCGCTTCGGCCTGGGCACCGAGGACTGTCCCGTGTTCCCGGACCTGCACGAGTCCGCCGCCCGGATCGCGGGCGGCTCCCTCGTCGCCGCGGAGGCGATCTGGTCCGGCGAGGTGGACCGCGCCGTGAACTTCGCCGGCGGCATGCACCACGCCGCCCGGTCCTCGGCGTCCGGGTTCTGCATCTACAACGACTGCGCCGTGGCCATCCAGCGCCTGCTGGACCTCGGCGCGGAGCGCGTGGCCTACGTCGACGTGGACGCGCACCACGGCGACGGCACGCAGTCGATCTTCTACGACGACCCCCGCGTGCTCACCATCTCCCTGCACGAGACGGGCATCAGCCTGTTCCCGGGCACGGGCTTCGCCAACGAGATCGGCGGCTCGGCCGCCCAGGGCACGGCGGTGAACGTCGCGCTGCCCCCGCGCACCGGTGACGCCGGCTTCCTGCGCGCCGCCCACGCCGTGGTCCCGCCCCTGCTGGAGGCGTTCGCCCCGGACGTGCTGGTCAGCCAGCACGGCTGCGACGGCCACCTCACGGACCCGCTCGCCGACCTGCGGCTGAGCGTGGACGGCCAGCGCCAGCTCGCATTCGACGTCGGCGACTGGGCCGACCGGTTCGCGTACGGCCGGTGGCTGGCCACCGGGGGCGGCGGCTACAACCCGCTGCGGGTGGTGCCGCGCGCGTGGGCCCACCTGACCGCCGCCGTCCTGCAGACCCCGATCCCCGTGAGGAGCGAGATCCCCGCCGCCTGGATCGAGCACGTCCGGGCCCTCACCGCGGACGAGCTGACCGGGGACATGTCCGTGCACGAGGGGGACGACGCCGAGCGGATCCCCACCGTGATGGGCGAGGACGCGGACGTGTGGTGGCGCTCGTGGGAGGTGGGCTACGACCCGGCCGACCCGGTGGACCAGTCGATCATGGCCACGCGCCGCGAGGTGTTCCCGCTGCACGGGCTCGACCCCTGGTTCGACTGAGCCGGTCCCCGTCCCGGTTCGACCGGGGCCCGTGCGGCCGGTATTGTGGCCGAGAACGTTTCCAGGCGTTCCACATCCGGTGGAATGCGGGTCGGCGTGTCCGGCGCCCCGGATGCCTGCGGTCCCACGACCGCCGACCCTCGCCCCGATTCAAGGAGTCCCCATGGGATCTGTGATCAAGAAGCGCCGCAAGCGCATGTCGAAGAAGAAGCACCGCAAGCTGCTTCGCAAGACCCGTCACCAGCGTCGCAACAAGAAGTGACGCCCGCGCCCTCCGGGCGCTGACGAGACGAAGCCGCCGTCCCCTTCCGGGGGGACGGCGGCTTCGTCGTGGACGGCGATCCGTAGAGTGGGGGCCATGACCGCCGACCTGCCCGCCGCCACCGCCCGCGTCCAGCTGCTCGTGAAGCCCGGCTGTCACCTGTGCGCCGAGGCCGAGGCCACGGTGGTGCAGGTGTGCGACGCGCGGGGCGAGGCCTGGGAGGCCGTGGACGGGGCCGCGCACCCGGACCTGCTCGAGCGCTTCGTGGACGAGGTGCCCGTGCTCTTCGTGGACGGCGTCCAGCGCGACTTCTGGCGCGTGGACCCGGCCCGCCTGGGCCGGCTCCTGGACGCCCCGCGGGCCTGAGCGGGCTCAGCGGCGCGCGAAGCGCTGCCAGGTCTTCAGCCGCATGTACTCCGTGGCGTCCGGGCGGTAGGCGAGCACGATGCCGGCGACGCCGAGGCCCACCCACACGAGGTCCAGCGGGCTGAACGCCCCCATCACGGCGTTGGAGACCAGCACCAGCACGGACAGGGACGCCAGCACCGTTCCGACGATGCGCGCGGCGCGCGAGCCGCCGCGGATCGCGAACGCCACCCACAGGTAGACGAGGAACGCGAGCACGCCGAACACGGCCGCCGTCGTGGCGAGGGCCGGGAGCATCCCGTCCATCATGGTGCGCATCTGCTCCGCCTGGTCGGCGGGCAGATTCATCTGTTCGACGGACCGGTCCAGCTCCTGCTGGATCGCGACCTGGCCCTCCGGCTGGGTGATGGCGAAGGCCGCCAGCAGGGTCGTCGCCAGCAGCAGGAGGCCGCCCGAGACGATCAGCCAGAACGCGGCCGTCAGGGAGCGCGGCCGCGGGGGCAGCTCGACCGGGCCGGGAGACTGCCAGCCGGCGGGGCCGTGGGGGGAGGGGGCCTGGGGCATCCCCGCCTGGCCCGGGGCGCCGTACGGAGCCGCCGGCGGTGCGCCGTAGGGGTTCTGGCCGTACGGGCTCGCGCCCGCCGGGTCAGGGGAGCCCGGGGTCGGCCCCTGCGGGGCGGCGCCGTAGGGGTCGGTGCCGTACGGGTTCTGGCTGCCGTGGGGATCGGTGGGCGAGGTGCCGGACATGGGGCCTCCTAGCGACGCCGACGCTCGCGGCGTCTCGGTGCGGACGGGGGTGGCGGCGCGGTCGCGCCGAGCTGTGCCCCACGCTACCGCCGGAGCCACCGGCCCGCCTCTGCCAGACTGGCCCCATGCAGACGCTCGCCACCGTCCACCTGGTCCGCCACGGAGAAGTCCACAACCCCGACCGTGTCCTCTACGGCCGCCTGCCGGAGTTCGGGCTCTCGGAGCTCGGCCACGAGATGGCCCGGGGCGTGGCCGCGTGGTTCGCGGAGCGCGCCGCGCAGACCGGCCGGGCGCCCGCCGTCGTCGCCGCCTCCCCGCTGACCCGCGCGCAGCAGACCGCCGCGCCCCTCGCGGCCGCGTTCGACCTGCCGCTGGTCACCGAGCCCGACCTGATCGAGGCGGAGAACGCCTTCGAGGGCATGTCCCAGGTGGCGGCGTCGCTGAAGCGGAACCCGCGGCTGTGGCCCCGGCTGCGCAATCCCCTGCGCCCGTCCTGGGGCGAGCCGTACCGCGCGCAGGCCGCCCGGATGCTGGCCGTCGTCGACCGGCTCCGCGGCGAGGCCGTGGCCGCCGACGGGCCCGGCGCCGAGTCCGTGCTCGTCTCGCACCAGCTGCCGATCTGGGTGACGCGCCTGGCCGTCGAGGGCCGTCCGCTGTGGCACGACCCGCGCCGCCGCGAGTGCTCGCTGACCTCCGTGACCTCGCTCGTGTACGAGGAGGGGCGCGGGGTGCCGCGCGTCGAGTACCACGAGCCGAACCAGGCCCTGCTCAAGGACGCCTCCTCCCTGCCGGGCGCCTGAGACGGCCGGCGTCGACGACGCCGGCCGCAGCCTCCCACGGGGTGGGGGTGTGACGTCCAGGGTTCAGTCAGAATGCGGGGCGGACAGTAGACTCCCCAGGTACCCGGAATCCAGCCCCGCGCGTCCCCTGGAGGGCAGCCCGCCATGCAGACCCCCCGTCCGTCCCGTCGCACCGTGCTGACCGGCCTCTCGCTGCTCGGCCTCGCGCCCGTCCTCGCGGCGTGCTCGGGGGACGACTCGCTGACGCGGCAGGCCGGCAACGCGGACGGCAAGAACTACATCGCCGGCGACGGCTCCGTCCTGGAGATCGCCCCCGCCGAGCGCGGCGCCCCCGTGGAGTTCGCCGCCGAGCTCTTCGACGGCACCCCCGTGACCGGCGCGAGCCTGCGCGGCACCCCCGCCCTGCTGAACTTCTGGTACGCCGCCTGCGCGCCGTGCCGCGTCGAGGCCCCCCACCTCGTCTCCCTGCACGAGCAGTTCGCCCCGCAGGGGGTGCGGTTCCTCGGTGTGAACGTCCGGGACACCGTCACCACCGCGCAGGCCTTCGAGCGCACCTTCGAGATCCCCTACCCGTCCATCGAGGACGCCCGCGGGGAGGTGCTCCTGAACATGACCGACTACGTGCCCCCGCAGGCCGTGCCCTCCACCCTCGTCCTGGACGTCGAGGGCCGCGTGGCCGCCCGCGTGCTCGGCGCCGTGGAGGAGTCCACCCTGCGCGCCCTGCTCACCACCGTGGTGGACGAGGCCGCGGCCTGACCCGGCCGCCGTGTCCATGCAGAGCAACCCCTTCGCCGAGATCGCCCTCGACGGCTCCCTGCTGCTGGCCGCGCCGATCGCCGTGCTGGCCGGCCTGATCTCCTTCCTCTCCCCGTGCGTGCTGCCGCTCGTGCCCGGCTACCTCGGGTACGTCACCGGCCTCGGCGGGGACGTGCTCACCAGCCGCCGCCGCGGGCGCCTCGTGCTCGGCTCCGTGCTGTTCGTGCTCGGGTTCGCCGTGGTGTTCGTGGGCATCACCGTGGTGTTCACCCAGGCCATGGTGTGGCTGCAGCGCGACGGCCAGTGGGTCACCCGCGTGCTCGGCGTGCTCGTGGCGCTCATGGGTCTGGTGTTCATGGGCGGTGGCGGACGTCTCCAGCAGGAGCGCCGCCTCCACCTCAAGCCCGCCGCCGGCCTGGCCGGGGCGCCGCTGCTCGGCATGACCTTCGGCCTCGGGTGGGCCCCGTGCATCGGCCCGACCATGGCGGCCGTGCTCGCCATGTCCACTGCGGGCTCCGGCTCGCTCGGGCGCGGGGCGCTCCTGGCGTTCCTGTACTGCCTGGGCCTCGGCGTGCCGTTCGTGCTCATCGCCGTCGGCATGGAGCGCGGCATGCGGGCGGTCGGGTTCTTCACGCGGCACCGCGTGCTGATCATGCGGCTCGGCGGCGCCCTGCTGGTGCTGCTCGGCCTGCTCATGGTCACCGGCGTGTGGACGCACTGGACCACGCAGCTGCAGTTCTGGTTCGCCAACGAATGGAGGATGCCCCTGTGAGCTCGAAGGCCGACCGCGCCCGCTCGGAGGACGTCGCCCTCCCTCAGCTGGGCCTCACCGGGACCCTGCGCTGGATCTGGACCCAGCTGACCAGCATGAGCACCGCGCTCATGCTGCTGCTCCTGCTCGCCGTCGCCGCCGTGCCCGGCTCCCTCGTGCCCCAGCGCCGCGCCGGCCCCGAGATCGTGGACCAGTGGATCGCGGACCACCCCTTCTGGGGCCCCGTCCTGGACGCCCTGCAGTTCTTCGACGTCTACAACTCCGTCTGGTTCTCGGCCATCTACCTGCTGCTGTTCGTCTCCCTCGTGGGCTGCGTGTGGCCGCGCGCCATCCAGCACGCCAAGGCCCTGCGCCAGCCCCCGGCCCGCACCCCCCGCAACCTGACGCGCCTGCCGGCCTCCGGCGTCGTCGTCCTCGAGGAGGGCGGCCCGAGCCCCGAGGAGGCCGTGGCCAGAGCCCAGGCGTGGCTGCGCAAGCGCCGCTACCGCGTGGAGCACCGCCCCGAGGCCGGCGGCGCGTCCGTGGGCGCCGAGCGCGGATACCTGCGCGAGATCGGCAACATCCTGTTCCACGTCTCGCTGATCGGCGTGCTCGTGTTCATGGCCTACGGCGGCATGACCAAGTACGGCGGGCAGAAGATCATCGTGGAGGGCGAGGGCTTCGCCAACAACCTCGTGGCCTACGACTCCTTCACCCCCGGCACCTACTTCAGCGCGGACGACCTCCAGCCGTTCTCCCTCACCCTCGACTCCTTCGACGCCGTGTTCGACCGCGAGTCCGAGACCCACTACGGCCAGCCGCTGGACTACACCGCCGTCATGGACGTCCGCGAGGGCTCCGGCGGCGAGCTCCAGCGCCAGATCCTCAAGGTCAACCAGCCGCTGGACATCGACGGCGTGCGCGTCTACCTCGTGGGCAACGGCTACGCGCCCGTGGTGACCATCCGCGACGGCGCCGGGGACGTGGCCTTCCAGGGCCCCGTGGTCACCCGCGTGTTCGACCAGAACTACGGCTCGCAGGCCACCATCAAGGTCCCCGACGCGCGGCCGGACCAGCTGGGCTTCGTCGGCTTCTTCCTGCCCTCGGCGGTGGAGGACGAGGAAGGCGCCGCGTTCTCCGCGGACCCCGAGCTGCTCAACCCGGAGCTGCAGCTGAACTCATACTACGGGGACCTCGGCCTGGACACCGGCCGCCCGCAGAACGTGTACGTGCTGGACACCGCATCCCTCACCGAGCTCAACAGCCGCACCAACGAGAACGGCGGCATCGTGCTCAGCCCGGGCCAGACGTACGAGCTGCCCGAGGGCAAGGGCTCCATCAGCTTCGACGGCGTCCGCCGCTACGTCGGCCTGGACATCCACTACGACCCGGGCAAGTGGGGCGTCGGCGTGTTCGCCGGCACCGCCCTGCTCGGCCTGGCGATCAGTCTGTTCGTCCGCCGCCGCCGCGTGTGGGTGCGTGCCCGCACCGACGACGACGGCCGCACCCGCGTGGAGTACGCGCTGCTCGCCCGCGGCGAGGAGTTCGGTCTCCACGAGGAGCACGTGGCCCTGCGCGCCGCCATGGAGAAGTGGTGGCCCATCGTCGCCGCCACCGAGACGGCCGACGACGCCGCGGCCGGTGCCGCCCCCCAGTCCACCCCCACCGCCCCCGAGACCCCCGCCGGCCCCGCCGACGCCCGATCAGGAGACTGACAGTGTTCAACCCCACGGCCCCCGTGAACGAGCAGCTGGCGCTGTACAGCGACCTCTTCATGCTCATCGCCGCGCTCGTGTACGCGGCGGCGTTCATCCTGTTCACCATCGACATGGCCACCGCCTCGGCCACCATCCGCCGCCTCGAGGCCGACCTCGCGGCGCAGCGCGGGCAGGTGCGCACCGCTCCCGCCCGCGAGACCGTGGGGGCCGCCGTCGGCGGGTCCACGGCGGTCGGTGCGAGCGACTCCGACACGGCCCGGCCGGTCGCCGCCGCCGAGCGCGGCGTCGACGCGGACGCCGACCTCGTGGACGAGGACATGGACTACACGGGAGGCGGCCGCCGCCCGATCGCCAACGTGGCGGTGGCCGTGCTGGCCGTGGGCTGGGCGCTGCACGCGTTCGCCGTCGTCGCCCGCGGCCTCGCCGCCTCCCGCGTGCCGTGGGGCAACCTGTACGAGTTCATGACCACCGGCGCGCTCGTGATCACGACCGTCTACCTGCTGTTCCTCTTCCGCAAGGATCTGCGCTTCGTGGGCACGTTCGTCACCGGTCTCGTGGTGGCCATGATGTGCGCGGCCACCATGGGCTTCCCGACGCCGGTGGGCCACCTCCAGCCGCCGCTGCAGTCCCCGTGGCTCGTCATCCACGTGTCCATCGCCGTGCTCGCCAGCTCGCTGTTCGCGCTGACCGCCGCGATGTCCGTGCTACAGCTGCTGCAGGACCGCGCGGAGAAGCGCGCCGCGGCGGGCGAGCGCTCGTGGGCGTTCCTGCGCCTCGTGCCGGCCGCGCAGGGGCTCGAGAACTGGTCCTACCGTCTCAACGCGATCGCCTTCGTGATGTGGACGTTCACCGTGATCGCCGGCGCCATCTGGGCCGAGGCCGCGTGGGGCCGGTACTGGAACTGGGACACCAAGGAGGTCTGGTCCTTCGTGATCTGGGTGGTCTATGCGGCGTACCTGCACGCCCGCGCCACCCGCGGCTGGACCGGCGCCCGCGCGGCCTGGCTGAGCATCGTGGGCTTCCTGTGCATCGTGTTCAACTACACGATCGTCAACACGTACTTCCCGGGCCTGCACTCGTACGCGGGCCTGCCCGGCTGAGTCCGGCGGGCCCCTCAGGCGCGCGGCCCGTCGCCGTCCGGGTCGGCGTCGTCGTCGCCCTGCTCCCGACGACGGCGCAGCTCCTCCTCGCGGGCGCGCAGCTCGGCCTCGCGGCGGTCCAGGTCCTGCTCACGGGCGTCCTGGCGGCGCTGCACGCGCAGGCTGCGCAGGAACGCCTCGTCGTCGTCCGGGGCTCCGGAGGGCCGGGGTGCGGCCCGTCCGCCCGCGCCGGCCGGGCGGGCGCGCCCGAGCAGCAGCCACAGCAGCGGCCCCACGAGCGGCACGAGCACGATGACCGCCACCCACGCCGTCTTCGGCAGGCTGCGCACCTCGCGGGCGGGGGTCAGCAGCGCCTCGAACAGCGCGTAGAGGGTCAGTCCGGCGAGGATGATCGCGGCGGGGATGATGAAACGGCCCATCCTTCCAGTCTAGGCGCGGGCTGGGGGGTCGGCGGGCGGGGCGTCCGTCCTCGTAGGATGGACCGGTGCGCATCTTCTTCTACGGTCTGGTCCGCGTGGTCGTCTTCGTCGCCCTGTGGGCGCTGTTCTACTACGTGATGGACCTCGGGATGATCTTCGGGGTGATCGCGGCCACGATCCTGACGTTCGCGGTCAGCTACCTCTTCCTCGGCCGCCTGCGCACGGGGGCCACCGAGGACCTGTCCGCCGCGTGGGAGGGCCGCCCGGGCCGCCGGGGCCGCACCGAGACCGCCGACGCGGACGCCGAGGACGCCTACACCGAGGGCCGGTTCCGCGAGTGAGCCCCGCGGGGCGACGGGGCGGATGCCGCCGCCGTCGTCATCCCGTGCGGCTCAGAGCAGCGCGCCGAGGGTGAACGTGATCGCGTAGACGATCCCGATCACGCCGGTCGCGCGCAGCACCGGGATCAGCGCCCGGCGGTCGTCGGCGCGCAGCACCGTGCGGATCGGCCGGATCGCGAGCAGGCCGCCGATCGGCACGAGCAGCAGCCCCGGGTGCACCGCCACCCAGAACAGCGGCAGCAGCAGGGCGACGGCCAGCATGACGCCGTAGGACGCCCGCGCGGGTCCGTCGCCCAGGCGGGCGGCCAGCGTCATCTTCCCGACCTCGCGGTCCGTGGGGATGTCCCGGATGTTGTTGGCCATGAGCAGGGCCGTGGAGATCAGCCCACAGCCGATCGCGCCGGCCCAGGCCAGGCCGCTGACGGCGTCGGCCTGGGTGTACGTGGTGCCGAGGACGGCCACCAGCCCGAAGAACACGAACACGAACACCTCGCCGAGGCCGAGGTACCCGTACGGCCGCTTCCCGCCGGTGTAGAACCACGCGGCCAGCACGCAGGCGACGCCGACCAGCAGGAACCACCAGTGCCCCGAGAGCAAGATGAGTCCCAGGCCGGCCAGTCCGGCGAGGCCGAAGGACGCGAAGGCCGCCTGCTTCACCTGGGCCGCGGGCACGAGCCCGGAGACGGTGAGCCGGAAGGGGCCCACGCGCTCGTCGTCGGTGCCGCGGATGCCGTCCGAGTAGTCGTTGGCGTAGTTCACGCCGATCTGCAGCGCGAGCGACACCACGAGGGCCAGCAGCGCCGCGCCGAGGTGGAAGGAGCCGAGCTCCGCGGCGGCGGCCGAACCGACGATCACGGGGGCGATCGCCATGGGCAGCGTGCGCAGGCGCGCGGCGGCGACCCACTGGGAGAGCGTGGCGGCCATGGGCGGGGGTTCCTCCTGGGGAGCGGGGTGGGCAGCGGCGCGCGGCGGGCCGGGTCGACGGCGGCGCGCGGCCGGGGCCCGACGTCGGCCGGGCCCGGGTCATTCTCCCACGCGGGCGGGGCGGCGCTCAGCCGGCGGTGAACCGGGCGGCCAGGGCCTGCCGGTCGGTCTTGCCGGTGGAGAGCAGGGGCAGGGCGTCGAGGACGAGCCACGTCTTGGGCACCGCGGCCGCACCCAGCGCCTCGCGCACGTGGGCGCGCAGGACGGCCTCGTCGGGGGCCGCGGCCGGGTGGGCGGGCACGACGGCGGCGCACAGCCGGGCGCCCCACTCGGGATCCGGCACGCCGGCCACGTGGGCCGCCGCGACGCCCGGGTGCGCCTCGAGCACCGCGGTCACCGCCGCCGCGGACACCTTCACCCCGCCCGTGATGACGACGTCGTCCAGGCGACCGGTCACGGCCAGCCGCACGCCGCCGTCGTCGGTGGGGGAGAGCACGCCCGTGTCCTCGGTCAGGAAGGCGCGGGCGCCGTCCGCGGCAGCGACGAAGTGGGCGGCGGTGCGGGCGGGGTCGTCGAGGTAGCCGGCCGCCACCATGGGCCCGGCCAGGCGCACGCGCGGCGGGGCGTCGGGGTCGTCCGGGGCCACCGCGGCGGTGACGCCGGGCAGCGGCACGCCGTCGTAGACGCAGCCGCCGCACGTCTCGGCCATGCCGTAGGTGGCGGTGAGGCGCACCCCCGCCGCCTCGGCCGCGGCCCGCAGCGCGGGATCGAGCCGGGCGCCGCCCACGAGCACGCGGTCGAAGGAGCGCAGGGCCGCCCGCCCGGCCGGGTCGGCGTCGGCCGCGAGGAGGCGCGCGAGCTGGGTGGGGACGAGCGAGACGAGCCGGGGGCCGGCGTCGTCGGGCAGGGCGGCCGCCCCGGTGGCGAACGCCGCGGGCGTGAACGGGCCCGGGGGCAGGGCCACGGGTGCGGTCCCGGCCGCGATCGAGCGGGAGAGCACGGCGAGCCCGGCCACGTAGTGCACGCCGAGGGCCAGTAGCCACGCCCCCTCGCCGCCGAGCCGCCGGGCCGTGGCCGCGGCCGAGGCGCGCAGGGCCGCGCCGGTCAGGACGATCTGCTTCGGCGTGCCCGTGGACCCGGAGGTGCGCACCACGGCAACGGCGTCCGGGTCCCCGCAGCGGCGCGGGTCGCGGGCCTCGGGCCGGAGGAGCGCGGCGCCGTCGGCGGTCAGCTCGACGGGGGCGCCGCCGTCGAAGGCCGCCGCGAGGGCGTCCGTGGCGCGGGCGAGGGCATCGGCGGTGGCGGGCATGGCCCCGAGTGTAGGAGGCCCGACGGTCGGACGGACCCGCCCGGCGGACCGGATCCGCCCGGCCGGTCAGAGCATGAACGGCACGGTGGCGATCTTGACCACCATGATCAGCGCGAACAGCTGGGCGTACCCCTCGGTCACGCGGGCGTCGGTGGACCGGGAGAGCGCGTAGTCCAGGATCGCCGGCTGGCCCGTGATGCCCGCCAGCGCCCCGTAGGTGCGATCCACGGACTGCCCCAGCAGCCGTGCCGCGGCGATGAGCAGGGCCGCGGTCAGCGCGGTGAGCACGGCGGACATCAGGATGGCCAGCCCGCCGACCCGGGTGAACACCGTCTCGATGAACGCCGGGCCGGCGGCCAGGCCCACCACGCCCAGGAAGAGCATGAGGCCGAACTGCCGCAGCGTCAGCGCGATCTCCGTGGACGGCTCCCACACCGTGGGTCCCGTTCGGCCGATCGCACCGAGGGCGAGGCCGACGAGGATGCACCCGGCCGCCGGGCCGAGGGAGAAGGAGGCCCCGCCCGGAAGCGGGATCGTCACCATGCCCAGCAGGTAGCCCAGCGCCATGCCCGTGCCCAGGGAGATCCAGTCCAGGTTCGAGAGCCCCCGGGTCGAGTTGCCGAAGAAGTCGCGCACCGCCTCCATCCGCGGCGCGGTGGTCACGATGAGCACCCGGTCGCCGACCTTGAGCTCGGTCTGCGGGGTGGCCAGCGACTCGACGTCGTCGCGCCGCAGCCGGGCGACGTCGGTGCCGAAGCGCTCGCGCAGGGACAGCGTGCCCAGGCGGCGATCGGCCAGGGCGCGGGCGGTGACGATGACCATGGAGGTCTGCAGCGGGTTCATCACCCGCGCCGGGTCGGCGCCGGTGCGGCGGCCGAAGGCCTCCACGGCCGCGTCGATGTTCTTCTCCGTGCCGTCCAGGACGACCTCGTCCCCGGGTTCGATCCGGTCGGCGGAGCCGGCGATCCGGGCCACGCCGCCGTGGCGCAGCGCCACCACGCGCACCAGCCCCTCGGAGATCCCGGGGATCTCCCGCACGGCGAGCGCGGAGGTGGCGACCGCAGCGGTGAAGCGCAGCTTGCCGTCGGTCACCGGCGCCGGATCGCGTGGGGAACTGCTCCACGGGCGGGCGGCGAGCAGGGTGATCGCGATGATGGTGCCGACCACGCCCACCAGGTAGGACAGCCCGTAGCCCACGGCCGGGGCCTGCCCGCCGGTGAGCTGGTTCGCCAGCGCCATCGCCGGCGTCGCGGTGAGCGAACCCGTCCACACGCCGATCGCCGTCGGCAGGTCCAGGTTGAGCAGCGCGGCCAGCGGGTGCACCGTGAAGGCGGTGAGGATCACCACGACGACGGCGGCCAGCATCAGGGGCAGGTTGCGGCGCAGGTCCCGGAAGAACACCTTGCCGGCGCCGAGCCCGATCAGGTAGGCGAACAGGGCCAGGCCGAAGCTCTGGAACAGGGCCAGCCGGTCGCCGACGTCGGGCAGCACCGCCCCGACGAGCAGGCCCACGAACAGTGCTCCCGAGGCGCCGAGGCGGATCTTGCCCAGGGGGATGGTGCCGACGGCGGCGCCCAGGGCGACCGTGGCCATGAGGACGAGGATGGGCTGGTCGTTGAGCAGTGCGAGCATGGGCGGGTCTCCGTCCTGCCGTGGTGGTCGGTCAGAAGTGGTACGGGAAGGCGGACCAGTCCGGGTCGCGCTTCTGCAGGAACGCGTCCCGGCCCTCCACGGCCTCGTCCGTCATGTAGGCCATGCGCGTGGCCTCGCCGGCGAAGACCTGCTGGCCGGCCATGCCGTCGTCGGGAAGGTTGAACGCGAACTTGAGCATGCGCAGGGCCTGCGGGGACTGACGGTTGATGTCCGCGGCGTACTCGAGGGCGACCTCCTCGAGGCGCTCGTGGTCCACGGCCTCGTTCACCGCGCCCATGGCCACCATCTCCTCGGCCGAGTACTCGCGGGCGGTGAAGAAGATCTCGCGGGCGCGCTTCTGGCCCACCTGCCGGGCGAGCAGGGCCGAGCCGTAGCCGGCGTCGAAGGAGCCCACGGTGGCGTCCGTCTGCTTGAACTTCCCGTGCTCGCGGGAGGCGAGGGTGAGGTCCGCGACCACGTGGAGCGAGTGGCCGCCGCCGGCCGCCCAGCCGTTCACGACGGCGATGATCGCCTTGGGGGAGGTGCGCATCAGGCGCTGGACCTCGAGGATGTGGAGGCGTCCGGCGCGGGCCGGGTCGATGGTCTCGGCCGTCTCCCCCTCGGCGTAGCGGTAGCCGTCGCGGCCGCGGATGCGCTGGTCCCCGCCGGAGCAGAACGCGTGGCCGCCGTCCTTGGGGGAGGGGCCGTTGCCGGTGAGCAGCACCGTGCCCACGTCCGGGGTCATGCGCGCATGGTCGAGGGCGCGGTAGAGCTCGTCCACGGTGCCGGGCCGGAACGCGTTGCGGACCTCGGGGCGGTCGAAGGCGATGCGCACCGTGGGCAGGTCGCGCACCCAGCGGCCGTCGGCGTCGCGCTCCACCTGGCGGTGGTAGGTCAGGTCCTCGAAGTCGAAGCCCTCGACCACGCGCCAGCGCGTGGGGTCGAAGATGTCGGAGACCTGCTCGGGCAGGCGGTCGCGGTCCAGGCGGTGCTGCTCGCTCATGCCCAGAACAGTACCGGCGGCCCGCCACCCCGCGCCTTCGTTCGGGAAACGGGAGCCCCCAGCGGCGCTCTCGTTCGAGGAACGGGAGCTCAGCCGCGCAGCATCCTCGGCACCGGAACGGCCCTTCTCAGGGACTGAAGAGCGCTGAGAAGGGTCATATCGGTGCCACGGCGCCTCTCGGCCCCGCCCCTCACCCCCAGCCCGCCGGCCCCGCCGACCCGGCCGGGTACTCGTCCAGCGGCACCTCCTCGGCCTCCCACGCGGCGAGCACCGGCGCCAGGATCCGCCAGCACTCCTCGGCGGCGTCGCCGCGCACGCTCAGCAGCGTCTGCCCGGTGAGGATGCCGCGCAGCACCTCCCCGTAGGCGTCCACCTGCTCCTCGCCCAGGTCGGCGGCGAGGGTGCGCCGCTCGGCGTCGAACGGGGTGTCGGCCCCGTCCACGGCGAGCTCGATCCGCACCTCGCGCGGGTCCAGGCCCACCACGATCCGGTCCCGGCCCTCCGCGGGCGAGAGGCCCTCCGGCACGTCCTCGGGCGCCCGCAGGGTCAGCGCCACCTCCCACCGCTTCCGGCCCAGCGCCTTGCCGGAGCGCAGCCGGAACGGCACGCCGCGCCACCGCTCGGTGTCCACGGCGAGGGTGACCTCGGCCAGCGTCTCGGTCCGCAGCCCGGGGTCCACGCCCTCCTCCTCCGCGTAGGCGGGGATCCGCTCGCCGTCCACCTCGCCGGCGGTGTAGCGGGCGCGGCGGGAGGCGGCCACGGGGTCGTCCTGCCACACCCGGGTGGCGCGCAGGACCTCGACGACGGCGTCGTGCAGTTCCTGCGGACGCAGCCGCTCCGGCGGCTCGAGCGCCGCCATGGCCAGCACCTGCAGCAGGTGCGACTGGACCATGTCCTTTAGCGCGCCGGTGCCGTCGTAGAACTCGGCGCGCCCCTCGAGCGCGATCGTCTCGTCCACCACCACGTCGACCCGCTCCACGTCACGCCCGCCCCACACGCGCCCCAGCAGCCGGTTCGCGGTGCGCAGCCCGAGCAGCGCGGTGACCATGGACTCGCCCAGGAAGTGGTCCACGCGGAACACGCGGTCCTCCTCGACGACGTCGGCCAGCACCGCGTTGAGCTCGCGGGCGCTCTCCTCGTCCTCGCCGAACGGCTTCTCCAGGGCCAGGCGCAGCCCGTCCGGCAGGTCTTCCAAGCCGGCGAGCGCGCCCACGGCCTCCCGCGTGATGCCGGGGCCGAGGGCGAAGTACAGCACGGGCGCGGCGTCCGGGCCGGCGGCCTCGCGGGCCGTCTCGAACAGGGCGCGCAGGTCGTCGGCGTCCGTGGCGTCGGCGGTGTGCCACGCGGCGCGCGCGACGAGGTCCTCGACCTCGTCCTCGTCCAGGGCGGCGCCCGCGAGGCCCTCGCGCACGATCGAGCGCCACTCGTCCGTGCTGTGCTCGCTGTGGGAGGAGCCCACGAGCGTCACCCGCGGCAGGTCGTGGGCGGCCAGCGCACCGGCCAGGCCGGGCAGCAGCAGGCGCGAGGTGAGGTCACCGGTGGCGCCCAGGATGATCAGGGCGACATCGTCGCGGTCGGCGGGGGAGGTCATGGGTGTCCTTCGGCGTCGGCGGCGGGCGGTCCCGGCCAGTCTCCCGTCGGCCCGCCGATCCAGTCCATGCGTGCCCGTCCATGCGTGCCCGTCCATGCCCGCCGGGCCGGGCGCGGCCTCAGCCCTGGCCCGCCGCGCGTCGCGGATGATGGACTGGAGGGCATGACCACGACGACCCCCCGCCGCCCGCCGCTCATCGAGGACCACGCGTACCTGTCCAACCAGCACTCGGGGGCGCTCGTCACCCGCGAGGGGGACGTGACGTGGCTGTGCCTGCCCCGGTTCGACGCCCCGTCCGTATTCACCTCCCTGCTGGGCGAGCCGGAGCACGGGCAGTGGAGCCTGCGGATCGCCGACGGCGAGGTCGTGGAGCGCGCCTACCTGCCCGGCACGCTCGTGCTGCGCACGCGCTGGCGCGGCCCCGAGGGGGAGGCGGAGGTCCTCGAGTTCATGCCGCTGACCAGCCATCGCGGCTCCGGCGTGGCGGTGGACGACGACGGCGGCGCGCTCGCCTCGACGGGCGAGGGCGAACAGGCCCGGGCGGACCTGGTGCGGCTCGTGCGCTGCACCGCCGGCCGCGTGAGCGTGGAGCAGCGGCTCCACGTCCGGCTGGACTACGGCGAGGTGATCCCGTGGGTGTCCCGGCAGACCGACCCGGCGGGGGAGTCCTTCCTCGCGGTGGTCGCCGGCGGCGACGCCCTGGCCGTGCACGGGCCGGACCTGAGCCCGGACGGGCTGAGCCACCGCGGCAGCACCCCGCTGGAGGAGGGCGGGTCCGCCGCATGGACGCTCGCCTGGTACCCCTCGTGGTTCATGGCGCCGGCCGCCCCGAACGCGGAGCGGGCCCTCGAGGCCACCGTGGCCGGCTGGGTGGAGTGGCTGGGCGAGCTGGAGGCCACCGGCCCGCGCGCCGACCGGGTGGCCCGCTCCGTGCTGGTGCTCAAGGGCCTGACCCACCGGGACACGGGCGGCATCGTGGCCGCCCCCACCGCGAGCCTGCCGGAGGACATCGGGGGCGTGCGCAACTGGGACTACCGCTACGTGTGGCTGCGGGACACCGCCCTCACCCTCGAGGCGCTCATGGCCCACAACCACACGGAGGACGCCAAGGCCTGGCGGGACTGGCTGCTGCGCGCGATCGCCGGCGACCCGCAGGACGTGCAGATCATGTATACGCTCTCCGGCGGGCGCCGCATGCCCGAGCGGGACCTCGAGCACCTGCCCGGCTACGAGGGCTCGCGCCCCGTGCACGTGGGCAACGGGGCCGCGGACCAGTGGCAGGCGGACGTGATCGGCACGGTGATGCTCGCCCTCGGGAAGCTGCGGGACGCGGGCGTGGGGGAGGACCCGTGGTCCTGGACGCTGCAGAAGCGGCTCGTGGAGCGCCTGCTGGCGCACCGGGACACGAAGGAGCACGGCCTGTGGGAGATGCGGGGCGAGCCCGCGTTCTTCACGCACGGCCGCGTGATGATGTGGGCCGCCCTGGACCAGGCCCTGCACGCCGCCCGGGACCACGGGCTGCCGGCCCGCGACGACGAGCTCGAGGCCTGGGAGCGGGCGCGGGAGGAGCTGCGGGAGGAGATCCTCACCGAGGGCGTGGACGAGGACGGCGCCTTCCGGCAGACCTACGGCTCCACGGAGACGGACGCCTCCCTGCTGCAGATCCCCCACACCGGCTTCGTGCCCCACGACGATCCGCACATGCTCGCCACGGTGGCCCGCGTGGAGGAGGACCTCGTCACCCAGACCGGCCTGGTGATGCGGTACCGCGCCACCGGCATGGACGGGCTGCCGGGCGAGGAGGCGCCGTTCATCATGTGCGCCTTCTGGCTCGTGGAGCAGTACGCCCGATCCGGCCGCGTCGAGGACGCGGAGCGCCTCATGGCCCGCCTGGACGACTGTGCCAACGACCTGCTGCTCATGGCCGAGGAGTACGACGACGAGCTGGACCGGATGGCGGGCAACTTCCCGCAGGCGTTCTCCCACCTGGGCCTGATCCGCGCCGTGGACGCCCTGGAGGACGCCCGCGGCGCGGCCGAGGCCTGACCGTCCGCCCCGTCAGTCCAGCCGCTCGACGGCCCCCAGCGCCGTGAGCAGGAACGCGTACTCCCACGCGGTGTCCTCCCAGCCCTGGTACCGGCCGGAGGCGCCCCCGTGCCCACCGTCCATCTCGGTGCGCAGCAGCACGGGCGCGCCGCCGTCGGCCAGCGGCCTCGCCTGGTCCGAGGTGACGGTGCAGCGCAGCTGCGCCACCCACTTGGCGGGCTCCACGTAGAGCACGCGGGTGTCGTGCAGGCTGGTGACCGCGGCGATCGCCGGGTAGTCCACCGCCCGCACGTTCTCGTAGGGGGTGTACGCGCGCATGGCCGCGTACACCTCGGGGTCCTCGATCGGGTTGCCCCACTCCTCCCACTCGAGCGCGGACAGCGGCAGCTCCGGGTCGAGGATGGTGGTGAGCGCGTCCACGAACGGCACCACGGCCAGGCACGCCCGGTACAGCTCCGGCGCGAGGTTCAGCACCGCGCCCATGAGCAGGCCGCCGGCCGAGCCGCCCATGCAGGCCACGCGCGCCGGGTCCGCCCAGCCGAGGTCCACGAGGTGCCGGGTGGCGTCCACGAAGTCCGTGAAGGAGTGCCGCTTGGCCAGCTTCTTGCCGTCCTCGTACCAGCGCCGGCCCAGTTCGCCGCCGCCGCGCACGTGCGCGACCGCGAACACCACGCCCCGGTCCAGCAGGGACAGCCGGGCCACACCCAGCACGGGGTCCATGGACATCTCGTAGGAGCCGTAGCCGTACACCACGCACGGGGCCGTCCCGTCCGGCTTCACGTCGCGGTGCCGGATCACGGTGACGGGGATCCGCACGTCCTCCCCGGTCACCGACGACGGCTCGGAGGCCGGCGCCCACACGCGCTCGGCCACGTAGTCGGCCGGGTCGTAGCCGGGCACCTCCGTCTCGCGGCGCAGGTGCACCTCGCCGGTCGCCGCCGAGACGTCCAGCACGCGCGCGGGCGTGATCCAGGACGTGTAGGCCAGCCGCAGGAACGGGGACTCGGCCGCCGTCGCGGACAGATGGCACGCGTAGAGCTCCTCGTCGAACGCGGGCTCGCGCCAGTGCGCGGCCTGCCCGGCCAGCACGGCGTCCAGCTCGGTGACGACGACGCGCGGGGTCGTCTCCCGGCGCACGGCCAGGGCGGCGTGGGTCAGGGTGACCATGACACCGTCGACCTTCACGTCCTCGCGGTGCGGCACGACGGTGCGCCAGGCGCCGCGGTCGGCGACGTCCGCCTCGGCGACCACCGAGAGCATCCCGTTGGGCGCGGCGACGGGGGCGCCGTCGTCGTCCAGGGCGCGGTCGTGGACCACGAGCAGCCGGCGGACGCCGTCGGCGTCGGTGACGGGCTCGACGTCGGCGAGCATCCGCCACGCGCGGGGGATCAGCACGCGCGGGGCCGGCAGGGGCGCGGCGGGGTCCTCCGGCAGGTCGACCACGAGGGTCTCGGAGACCTCCGAGTTGCCGACGCCGATCAGCAGCTGGGTGCGGTCGGCCACGCCCTCGAAGCCGGTCCACATGCCCGGGTCGGCCTCCTCGTGCAGGATCACGTCCTCGGCCGGGTCGGTGCCGAGCACGTGGGCCTTGACCTGGTACGGCCGCCACGAGTCGTCCCACACGGTGTAGAACACGCGGGTGCCCGAGCGGTCGAAGCGGACGCCGTGGGCCACGTTCTCGACCACGTCCGGCAGGTCCTCGCCCGTGGCGATCTCGCGCACGCGCAGGGTGAAGCGCTCGTCGCCGGTGTGGTCCACGGCGTAGGCCACCCGGGTGGCGTCCGGGCTGATGTGCAGGCCGCCGAGCGCGAAGAACGGGTGGCCCTCGGCCTCGGCGTTGCCGTCCAGGATCACCTGCTCGCCCGGCAGGGCGGCGTCCGGGGTGATGACGGGCGGGGTCCAGTCGGCCTCCAGGTCGCCGGTGTCGCGTGCGGGCACGCGGCAGTGGATCGGGTACTCGGCGCCCTCGCGGGTGCGCACGAAGTACCACCACCCGTCCCGGCGGGCGGGCACGGAGCGGTCCGTCTCCACCGTGCGGGCCTTGATCTCGCCGACGATCGCCTCGCGCAGCGGCGCCTGGTCCGCGGTCACGGCCTCGGTGTACGCGTTCTCGGCGGCCAGGTGCTCGAGCACGCGGGGCTCCGCCTTGCCGCGCAGCCACTCGAAGTCGTCCTGGAACGTGTGGCCGTGGTGGCGTCGGGTCACGGGCTCGGCGGAGACGGACGGCGGAACGGGGGCGTGCGAAGTGGTCTGGGGCATGCGGCCCATCCCATCACGCCGCGCGGGGCGGGGCCGACACCCCGCGCCGCACACGACGACGGCGGCGCACCGGTCCGGTGCGCCGCCGTCGGGGGTGGCGGGTCAGTTCAGGCCGAGGGCCGCCCGGACCACGCCGAGCCCGAAGTACGCGACGAACGCGAGCGCCACGAACCACAGCAGCGGGTGCACCTCGCGGCCGCGGCCCTGGCCCGTGCGGATCACCGCGTAGGCCACCACGCCGGCGCCGATGCCGTTGACGATCGAGTAGGTGAACGGCATGAGGATGAACGTGAGGAACGCGGGGAAGGCCGCGCCCGGGTCGGACCAGTCGATCTGCACCACGTGCTGGCACATCATGAACCCGACCACCACGAGCGCGGGGGCCACGGCCTCGAACGGCACGAGGTGGATGAGCGGGGAGAGGAACACGGCCGCGAGGAAGAACAGGCCGGTGAACACGGAGGCCAGGCCGGTCCGGGCGCCCTCGCCGATGCCGGTGCCGGACTCCACGAAGATCTGGTGCGCCGAGCCGGAGGCGCCACCGCCCACCGTGACCGCGAGCGCGTCCGCGGCGAGCACCCGGTTCAGGTCGGGGATGGAGCCGTCCGGGTTCACGGTGCCGGCCTCGCGGGCCAGGCCCACGGAGACGCCCATCGCGTCGAAGAACACGGAGAGCAGGATCGCGAACACGAGCAGGGAGGCCATCAGCCCGCCCACGGAGGTGAAGGCGCCGAACAGGTCCACGCTGCCGAGCAGGTGCAGGTCCGGGGCGGTCCACTCGGGCAGGGAGGGGGCGATCAGGGACCAGCCGGTGGGCACGGCGTTCCCGTCGGCGTCCACGGAGGGGCCGATGTGGAACACGGCCTCCAGCACGTTGGCGAGGATCGTCGCCGCGACGATGCCGATCAGGATGGCGCCGCGCACCTTGCGGATCACGAGGACCGCGGTCAGCAGCAGCCCGACGACGAAGACCAGCACGGGCCAGCCCTCGAGCTCGCCGCCCGTGCCCAGGCCCACCGGGACCGTGGTGTCGGCGGCGTCCGGCAGCCGCCGCACGAACCCGGCGTTGACGAGGCCGATCAGCGCGATGAACAGGCCGATGCCCACCACGATGCCGGACTTCAGCGCCTCCGGGACCGCGTCGAACACGGCGCGGCGGAAGCCGGTGACCACGAGCAGGAGCATCACGAGACCGGCGAGGGTGACGAGGCCCATCAGCTGGGGCCAGGTGAGCCCCGGCGTCGTGGCGATGGTGATGGAGACGAACGCGGAGACGCCCAGGCCCGCGGCCACCGCGAACGGGTGCCGCGCCCACACGCCCATGACGATGGTCATGACGCCCGCCACGAGCGCGGTGACGGCGGCCACGGCGGGGATGCCCAGGGTGTTCCCGGCCGAGTCGGGCCCGGACAGGATCAGCGGGTTCAGCACCACGATGTAGCTCATCGCCAGGAACGTGGCGAGGCCGCCGCGGAACTCCTGGCCCACCGACGAGCCGCGCTCGGTGATGCGGAAGTACCGGTCCAGGGCGCCGCGGGGAGCGGCGGTGGACGGGGCGGGCGAGGGCGGTGGAGAGGCGGTGCGGGAGGCCATGGCACCAGCGTAGTGACCCGGTCCCACGACGATGGCGCGCGTGCCGTCCCGCTACGCTCGCGGGCATGCGTCCCCGCTCCGCCTCCGCCGCCCGCACCCGGGAGGCGCTGCGCGACGCCGTGCAGATCTACGCCCCCTCCACCGTCTACGCCGTCGGCCTGGGCGCCATGACGCCCGCGCTCGCGGTGGCGGCGCTGGCCCTCGGCCTGGACGCGGCGCGGGCGGCCGCCGTCGTGCTGCTGGTGGGGCTCGGCTCGCTCGTGGCCAACGGGCCGGCCTCGGCGCTCGCGGCCCGGGCGGGGGAGCGGGTCACCATGGTCGTCTCCGCCGGGCTCGGCACGGTCGGCGCGGGCCTGGCCTGGGCGACGACGGCCGGGGTGTCCTCCGGGCCCTCGGCGGCGGGGGTGGCCGAGCCGGGGCGGTTGGCGCTGTTCCTGGCCGCGGTGCTCGCCGTGGGCATGGCCGGGGCCGGGTTCAACCTGGCCCGCCAGGCGTACCTGGCGGTGGCGGTGCCGGCCACGCACCGGGCCCGCGCGATGTCCACGCTCGGCGGGACCGTGCGGATCGGGACGTTCCTGGGCCCGTTCCTGGGTGCCGCCGCGCAGGCCCCGCTCGGGCTGGACGGCGCGTTCGCCGCGGCCGCCGCGGCCATGGCCGTCGGCGCCCTGCTGTGCCTGCGGATCCGGGATCTGCCGGTGCCGGCGTCCGATCCGGCGGCGGGGGAGGAGCCCGGCCCGGCCGGTCGACCCCGGCTGCTGGACGTGGCGCGCGCCCGGCGCGGGGCGTTGCTCACGGCCGGCTTCGGTGTCGTGGCCGTCTCCGCCGCCCGCGCGGCGCGCAACGCCGTCATCCCGCTGTGGGCCACGCACCTGGGCCTGGACGCGGCGACGGCGTCGCTCGTCTTCGGCCTGGCCGGCGCGGCGGACCTGCTGCTCTTCTACCCCTCGGGTCGGCTCATGGACCGCTTCGGCCGGCGCGCTGTGGCGGTGCCGTGCCTGACCCTGCTGGGGGCGGGGTTCCTGGCGATCAGCCTCACCCGGGAGCCGACGGCGTTCGCGGCGGCGGCGGTGCTGCTGGGCATCGGCAACGGCTTCGGCGCGGGGATCGTGATGACCCTCGGGGCGGACCACTCGCCGCCGAACGCGCGCGCCCCGTTCCTCGGTCTGTGGCGCTCGATGTCCGACGCGGGGATGCTCGCCGGGCCGCTGCTGCTCTCCGGGGCGACCGCCGCGGCCGGGCTGGCCGTCGGCGTCGGCTCCCTCGCGGTCGTCTGCGGTGTCGGAGCGGTCGTGTTCGCCGCGGTGCTGCCGCGCGGGCCTGGGGCTGTGGCGGACCCGCCGCCCGTCGTCGTGCGCCCCCGCTGACCGGGGCGCCGGACCATCGGCTCAGTCGGCGGTCTCGTCCGGGGGGATGGTCTGCCCGGAGGCCTGGTCGTCGAAGACCATGTACGTCTGCGTGTCGACGACGCTCGGCAGGGTCTGCAGTTCGTCGAAGATCACACGGCGCAGGTCGGCGGTGTCCCGCGCGCGGACCAGCAGGATCACGTCCATGTTCCCGCCCACGAGGGAGACGTGGGAGACCTCGGGGATGGCCAGAAGCGTGGCGCGCAGCTCGCGCCAGTCGTGCTGACGCAGCTTCATGGTCACGTGGGCGGAGGCCCCGAAGCCGACCTTGACGGGGTCGACCCGCACGGTGAAGCCTGTGATCACGCCCGCGTCCTGCAGGCGGTTCAGACGCGAGTAGCAGTGCGCGCGGGAGATGTGCACGCGCTCGGCCAGGGCCGCGACGGACATCCGCCCGTCCTGCGTCAGTTCGCGGACGATCGCGCGGTCCACGCGGTCCAGCGGCTCGGCGGCCATGGCTCCTCCTGGGGCGGGGCGGACGGGGTCGGCCACGCGGCGGCGGACCGTCTACGTGGCACGAGTCACCATAGCAGTTCGTCCGATGGAGTGCCTGGTTTGCACCCGATTGTCTCGTGCTCCCGGGCGGGCGAGCGACACATTGACCCTCTTGGGCACACTGAAGGCCACAGATCGAGAGGACCCGCCATGAGTGACCCCACCCCCGCCGTGCCCGGGGCCGCCCGGACCGACGAGGCCGAGACCCGCCCGAACGCCGGCGCCGCCTTCGGCATCTCCCTCGAGGAGTACCTGCTCCCCGCCGCCCGCCGCATCCAGCTGATCGGCGAGGACGGCACTCTGCTGGCCCCGGAGGAGCAGGGCACCGAGCCCGGCCACGAGTATCCCCTGCCCTCCGACGAGGAGCTGTTGGCCGCCTACCGCCACCTCGTCATCGGCCGCCGCGTCAACGACCAGGCCTACGCCCTGGTGCGTCAGGGCCGCATGGCCGTCTACCCGTCCTCACACGGCCAGGAGGCCTCCGAGGTCGCCGCCGCCGTCTGCCTGGGCGAGGACGACTGGCTGTTCCCGACCTACCGCGACACCGTGGCCGTGATCGCCCGCGGCGTCCCGCCGCTCGAGGTGATGGTGGCCTACCAGGGCACCTGGCATCAGGGCTACGACCCCCAGAGGCACCACGTCTCCATCCAGTCCACGCCCCTGACCACCCAGATGCTGCACGCCGTCGGGATGGCCAAGGCCGCCCGCCTGCGCGGCGAGGAGGTCGTGTGCCTGGCCATGGTCGGCGACGGCGGCACCTCCGAGGGCGACTTCCACGAGGCGCTGAACTTCGCGGCCGTGTTCAAGCTGCCGGTGATCTTCTTCGTGCAGAACAACAAGTTCGCCATCTCCGTGCCGTTCGCCAAGCAGTCGGCTGCCCCGTCCCTGGCCCACAAGGCCGTGGGCTACGGCCTGGCCGGCGAGCGCGTGGACGGCAACGACCTCGGCGCCCTGCTGGCCGTGCTGGGCCGCGCCGTGGACCTGTGCCGGCAGGGCCAGGGCCCCTTCCTCGTGGAGGCGGACACCTACCGCATGCAGGCGCACACCAACACGGACGACCCCTCGCGCTACCGCGACGACGCCGAGGTGAAGGAGTGGGAGGCGCGCGACCCGCTGCGCCGCATGACCGCCTACCTCGAGTCCACCGGCGCCCTCACCGAGGAGGTCTCGGCCCAGATCGCCCGCGACGCCGAGGACGTCGCGCAGCAGCTGCGCGACGCCATGAACGCCGAGACGGAGCTCGATCCGCTCGAGCTGTTCGACCACGTCTACTCCGTGCAGACCCCGCAGCTCGCCGCCCAACGCGCGCAGCTGGCCGAGGAGCTGTCCCGTTCCGAGAACCAGGAGGCCTGAGCATGGCGACCCTGACCTTCGCCGCCGCGCTCAACGCGGCGCTGGCCGACGAGATGGCCGCCGACGACATGGTGGTGGTGTTCGGCGAGGACGTCGGCACCCTCGGCGGCGTCTTCCGCATCACGGACGGGCTGACCACGCGCTTCGGCGAGGAGCGCTGCTTCGACACCCCGCTGGCCGAGTCCGGCATCGCGGGCATGGCCGTGGGCATGGCCCTCGGCGGCGCCCGCCCCGTGATCGAGATGCAGTTCGACGCGTTCGCGTACCCGGCCTTCGAGCAGATCGCCTCGCACGTGGCCAAGATGCGCAACCGCACCAAGGGCGCCACGCCCATGCCGATCACCATCCGCATCCCCTACGGCGGCGGCATCGGCGGCGTGGAGCACCACTGCGACTCCTCCGAGTCCTACTACGCGCACACCCCGGGCCTGAAGGTGTACACCCCGGCCTCGGTGAAGGACGCGTACATGATGCTGCGCTCGGCCATCCGCCTGGACGACCCGGTGGTCTTCATGGAGCCCAAGAAGATGTACTGGACCAAGGCCGAGCTCGACCTCGACCAGCTGCGCGCCGAGTTCGAGAAGGGCTGGGCCCGCGTCAAGGACAAGAAGGAGCACGGTGAGGCCTGGGCGCGCGCCGCCGTCGTCCGCGAGGGCACGGACGTCACCCTCGTCTCCTACGGCCCCTCCGTGCCCACCTGCCTCGCCGCCGCCCACGCGGCCGCGGAGGAGGGGCTCTCGGTGGAGGTCGTGGACCTGCGCACCGTGAACCCGCTGGACGAGGACACGATGACCGCCTCGGTCGCCAAGACCGGCCGCGCCGTCGTCGTCGCCGAGCCGCAGGGCTTCGCGTCCGTGGCCTCCGAGCTGGTGGCTCGGATCCAGCAGCGCTGCTTCCATTCGCTGGCGGCGCCCGTGGGCCGCGTGACCGGCTTCGACATCCCGTTCCCCGCGCCGAAGCTCGAGGAGCACCACCTGCCGAACATCGACCGCATCCTGGACGCGATCGACGACCTGAACTGGGACCTGGACGCCGAGGAGGCCCGCGCATGAGCAACACCTTCCTGCTGCCCGACCTGGGCGAGGGCCTGACCGAGGCCGACATCGTCCGCTGGCTCGTCGCCGAGGGCGACACCGTGGCCGTCGACCAGCCCATGGTCGAGGTCGAGACCGCCAAGGCCCTCGTCGAGGTGCCGAGCCCGTACGCCGGCACCGTGCTGACCCTGCACGGCGCCGAGGGCGAGACCATGGACGTCGGCAGCCCGCTGATCACCATCGGCGCGGCCGGCGAGTCCGATGAGGGCTCCGCGCCCGTCGCCGGCACCGAGTCCCTGGCCGTCCCGCCGTCCACCGGTGCGGCCGCGGCCGAGGCCGCCCGCCCCGGCGCGCTGAGCTACCGCGAGGAGGAGATGGCCGGCGTCCAGCCGAAGCCGGACAAGGCCCGCGGCGGCGACGGGGACGTCGCCGGCTCCGACGACGAGGCCTCCGGCGCCGTGCTCATCGGCTACGGCACCTCCGGCCACAAGACCACCTCCCGCAGCCGTCCGTCCAAGCGCGGCCGCGGCGCCGCCCGCCCGACGCCGGCCCCCACGGCCTTGGCCGGCGCCCCGCGCGTAACCTCCCCGATCGTCCGCAAGCTCGCCCGCGAGAAGGGCGTGGACGTGGCCGCGCTGACCGGCACGGGCCCGGACGGCCTGATCACCCGCGCCGACGTGCTCACCGCGGCCGAGGGCTCCGCCCCGCAGGCCGCCCCGACCCCGGCCCCGTCGGCCGCTGCCGCCCCGGCGGCCGCGGCCACCGCGCAGCCGGGCGCCGTGGACGGGCGGACCGGCCTGGCCGTCGTCGCCCGCACCCCGATCACGGGGGTGCGCAAGGTGATCGCGGACCAGCTCTCCCGCTCGCGCCGCGAGGTCCCGGAGGTCACGGCGTGGCTGGACGTGGACGTCACCGCCCTGCTCGAGCTGCGGGCCGCGCTCAAGGCGAAGGACCCGGAGAACGCGCCCTCGCTGCTCGGCCTGATCGCCCGCTTCACCCTGGCCGGCCTGCGCCGGTACCCGGTGATGAACGCGCGCATCGAGGCCGGGGCGGACGGCAAGGACGAGATCGTGGAGGTCGACGGCGTCCACCTCGGCCTGGCCGTGCAGACCGACCGCGGCCTCATGGTGCCGTCCGTCGAGCACGCGGAGAAGCTGTCCGCGGACGACCTCACCGCCGCCATCAACGACACCGTCAGCCGCGCCCGCGCGGGCCGGGCCGCCCCGGCCGAGCTCACCCGCGGCACGTTCACGCTGAACAACTACGGCCCGCTGGGCACGGACGGCGCCACGCCGATCATCAACGTGCCCGAGGTCGGGATGCTCGGCATCGGCCGGATCATCGACCGCCCGTGGGTCGTGGACGGGGAGATCGTGGTCCGCAAGGTCACCGAGATGACCGTGACCTTCGACCACCGCGTCACCGACGGCGCCACCGCGAGCGCGTTCCTCACGTTCGTGGCGGACTGCCTCCACGATCCGACGGCGGCCCTCGCCCGGATCTGATCCGGACGATCCCGGCCCGCCCCGACCCCGGACGAGCCCTGCGACGTGGCGGCCATTCCTCGCGGATGGCCGCCCCATCGCAGGGCTCGTCGTCTGGTGGGGGGGCGGTGAGCGTGCGGGGAGCGGCGGTCAGTCCGCGCGGCCGCGGCGGAAGGCCGTGCCGAGCGCGCCCCACAGCAGGACCGCGGGGGAGGCGCTGAGCAGGATCCCGGCCGGCTCGGCCGCCGGGTGGGGGCCGGCGCCGCTGGTCGCGGGGGTGTCGAGGGTGAGGGCCAGCAGCGTCAGCCCGGCCGCCAGGCCCGCGACGCCCAGGGACCAGAGCGTGGCCTCCACGCCGCGGGCGCCGCGCGGTGCGGGCCGCGGTGCGCCGTCGTACCGGGCGAACGGCACGGCGAGCAGGCCCCAGGCGGCGGACACGAGCGCCGCGGCGGCCATGTCCGACGGCCGGTGCCAGGCCTCCGTGTAGGCGACGGCGCCGGTGCAGGAGCTCACCACGGCGCCGAGGACGGTGGTGAGAGGTCGCCACCGGGCGGGCACGAGCAGCAGCGCGGCCACCGCGGCGCCCGTCGCGAGCGTCATGTGGCCCGAGGGCAGTGAGTTGCCGCCGGACCACGGGACCCCGTCGGCGTGCTCGGGCCGCGGAAGCGCCGCCTTGAGCAGCTGCGTGGTGAGGTTGGACCCGGCCAGCACGAGGAGGGCGAGCATCCCCCGCCGCCGCCACCGGGCCACGGCGAGCGCGCCGAGCGAGGCCAGCGCCATGCCGACCGCCAGCCCGAGCGGCAGGATCCGCACCACCTGGGAGGCCACGTCCGGCACGGTGTCCCCGTAGCGCTCCTCGACGGCGCGGAACACCTGGTACTCGAGCACCTGGCCGGCGGAGGACCACACCAGGGCGGCGTAGACCAGCACGACGCCGGCCACGCACGCGGCCAGCGCCAGCCACCACGTCCACGAGGGGAGGCGGCGCGGGGCGCGGGTGGTGGGGGGCATGGGTTCCATTGTGTCGGACGCGCAGCCGTCATGCAGGCTTCATCGGACGGTCACGCCTCCGTCGCCGTCCCGTCCTCCGCGCCCCTGAGCCGCCTGCCTAGCCTGGGGCCATGACCCGCGTGCCCCCCGCCCACGGACATCGCCCGGCCCTCCGCGACTCCACCGGCTCGGCCCCCGGCCCGGGTGCCGAACCGGGCGCCCGGCCCCGTCTCTCGGCCGAGGACCTGCTGGCCGCCCGGGACGCCCTGGCCCCGTTCGGCCGGCTGAGCCGGCAGGAGCCCATCGAGTGGGCCGCCGAGGAGCCCCTCGCCCCGGACCTGGCCGACTTCTACCGCTACGTGGGGCCGGAGTGGCTGGAGATCGACACCCTCGGCCTGCCCGTGATGTTCTTCCCGCTGGACCGCCTCTGGGACGAGCAGGCCGGCTACCGGTGGAACCACCGCACCGGTGCCCTGCTGGTGGACTGGAACGAGGACTGGACGGTGGTGGCCAAGCAGGGCGCCGACCCGTTCATCCACGCGGCCTCCACCGGTCAGGTGCTCATGGCCCCGGGAGACGAGGGCTGGGAGGACCGCCTGGACGAGCCGCGACCGGTCTTCCGGGACCTCACGGAGATGACCCGCGCGCTCGCGGCCGTGGGCACGGCGTGGGCGCGCTTCGACGACCCGTTCACCGTCGACTGGCATCTCACCGAGGAGGTGACGACCGCCGTCGTCGCCGGCCTGGAGGAGGTGCTCGGCGCCCACGACCGCGCCGTGGACCTGGCCCGAGCCCTCGGCTACCTCCGCGCCGTCTGAGCGTCGGCGCCGCCGCGGGAGCCCCACCCCGCCGGCGCCCGTCGGAACGGGAGCCGAGCGCCCTTCCTACACTGGCCGCATGAGCACCGCCCCCGCCCTGCCCCCGCTGCCCGGCGCGCCGGGCGGTCCCGCCCTGCCGAGCATCGAGGAGCTGCTGGCCGACGCCGTCGCGGTCGCCCTGCCGATGCGCGTGCGGTTCCGCGGCACGGACCTGCGCCACGCCCTGCTGCTGCGCGGCCCGGCGGGCTGGGCCGAGTTCTCCCCGTTCCCGGAGTACGGTCCGCACGAGTGCGCCGCGTGGCTGGCCGCCGCGATCGAGGCCGGCTGGCAGGGCTGGCCCGCCCCGGTCCGCGAGACGGTCCCCGTCAACGCCACCGTGCCCGCGGTGGCCGCGGACGACGTCGAGGCCGTCCTGGCCCGCTACGGCGACGGCATCACCGCGGTCAAGGTCAAGGTGGCGGAGCACGGCCCCGAGGGCGAGCTCGTCCCCGGCAGCCGCGAGGCCGACCTGGCCCGCGTGCGGCGGGTGCGCGCGCTGCTGCCCCACGCGCAGGTCCGCGTCGACGCCAACGCCGGCTGGACGCCCACCGAGGCCGTGGACGTGCTCACCGCGCTGGCCGACGTGGGCCTCGAGTACGCGGAGCAGCCCGTGCCCGGCATCACCGACCTCGCGGAGGTCCGCGCGGAGCTGCGCGCCCGGGGCGTCCCCACCCCGATCGCCGCGGACGAGGCGGTCCGCAAGGCCGAGGACCCCCTCGCCGTCGCGGCCGCCGGCGCCGCGGACCTGATCGTGGTGAAGGTCCAGCCGCTCGGGGGCGTGCGCCGGGCCGCGGCGATCGTGGCGGCCGCGGGGCTGCCCGCGGTGGTCTCCTCAGCGCTGGACACCTCCGTGGGCATTGCCGGCGGCGCCGCGCTCGCCGCCTGCCTGCCGTCCCTGCCGCACGCATGCGGGCTCGGCACCGCGGCCCTCTTCGAGCACGACGTCGTCGCCCCGGCCTGGCGCCCACGCGCGGGGGCCCTCCCGGCACCGGGGGAGCGGGCCCCCGCCCCCGACCCGGAGCTGCTCGACCGCGTCCGGGCGGACGGGGCGCGGCAGGCGTGGTGGGCCGACCGCCTGCGCGCGGCCCACGCGGTGCTGGCCGCGCAGGGCTGACGGGCCCGCCCGGTCCCCGTCGACGCGGGGCATGTGAGCCGGATTACAGCACGTCAACGGGACGAAATCCGGCGGCCGGGAAGAGTTCAACTCGCGGCCACCTGGGCGTGGCTCGCCGCTCGGAGCGAGGGGCCAAGGTGATGGCAGCCCCGGCCGGCCTCACCCCCGGGGTCGCCTCCGGCCCGGCACCGGACCCCGAACCATCCCCACGACGCGAAGGACCCCGTCATGCTGAAGCGCCTCCTCCCCATGGCCGGCCACACCCGTGGCAACCGCTCCGCCGTCACGTGCGAGCTCAAGTGCGGCAACGCGTGCGCCCACCCGGTGCCCAACACCTCGGCGAACCCGACCTTCCAGCAGATCGCGGAGACCGCCATCTCGCGCCGCTCCGCCCTGGTCGGCGGCACCGGCCTCGCCGCCGCCGTCGTCATCGGCTCCCAGGTGGCCCAGGCCCCCGAGGCGCTCGCGGACAACGGCCGGCGCCCGACCGGCGGCGGCAAGCTCCCCTTCGAGCCCATCGCCCCGGTGACCCGCACCGTGGACACCATGACCGTGCCGGAGGGCTACGACTGGGGCACCGTGATCCGCTGGGGCGACCCGCTGTTCGCCGACTCCCCGGAGTTCGACATCGAGCACCAGACCGGTGCGTCGCAGGCCGCCCAGTTCGGCTACAACAACGACTACCTGAACATCATCACCGACGGCGGCAACGACCGCTCCGGCTACCTCGTCTCCAACCACGAGTACACCAACGAGAACATCATGTTCTCCCCGGAGTACATCGCCTCGAACTTCGAGGACATCGTCAACGTCGGCCTCCAGGCCCACGGCCTGTCCATCGTGGACCTCAAGCGCGCCAAGCGCGGCGCCCAGTGGGAGTACGTCCGCGGCGGCCGCCGCAACCGCCGCATCACCGGCACCACCGAGTTCGAGGTCCGCGGCCCGGCCGCCGGCCACGCGCTGCTCACGACCGTCGAGGACCCGACCGGCACCCGCGTGCTGGGCACCCTGAACAACTGCGCCGGCGGCACCACCCCGTGGGGCACCGTGCTCTCCGGCGAGGAGAACTTCAACCAGTACTTCAAGGGCCGCGGCACGGCCGAGGAGAAGCGCTACGGCATCTCCGCCGCCGCCACCAGCCGCGGCTGGGAGAAGGTCCACGACCGCTTCGACCTGACCAAGCCCGGCTACGAGAACGAGGCCAACCGCTTCGGCTGGGTCGTCGAGATCGACCCCGAGGACCCCACCTCCACGCCCGTGAAGCACACCCTCCTGGGCCGCTTCAAGCACGAGGCCGGCACCGCCGTGATCTCCCCGTCCGGCCACGCCGTGGTCTACTCCGGCGACGACGAGCGCCACGACTACCTGTACAAGTTCGTCTCGGCCGAGAAGGTCCGCGACGGCGACAAGAAGCACAACATGCGCCTGATGGACAAGGGCACCCTCTACGTGGCCAAGTTCTCCGGCGACTCCCCGGCCGCCCAGATCGACGGCAGGGGCACCCTGCCCTCGGACGGCGCCTTCGACGGCTCCGGCGAGTGGATCGCCCTGGCCGACGAGAAGACGTCCTTCGTCCCGGGCATGTCCCTGGCCGAGGTCCTCGTCTACACCCGCCTCGCGGCAGACAAGATGGGCGCCACCAAGATGGACCGCCCGGAGGACGTCGAGACCAACCCGGTCACCGGCAAGGTCTACGCGGCCCTGACCAACAACACCAAGCGCACCGCCGTGGACGAGGCCAACCCGGTCATCGGCAACCGCGACGGCCACGTCATCGAGATCACCGAGCGGGGCGGGGATCACACCTCCACCACCTTCACCTGGGTCATCCTGCTGCTCGCCGGCGACCCGGCGGTCTCCTCCTCGGCCTACTTCGCCGGCTACCCGAAGGAGAAGGTCTCCCCGATCTCCTGCCCGGACAACCTGGCGTTCGACTCGGAGGGCAACCTCTGGATCTCCACCGACGGCCAGCCCGGCACCATCGGCTACGCCGACGCGCTGCACAAGGTCACCCTCGACGGCGCCGAGCGCGGCCGCGTCCAGCAGTTCCTCGCTGTCCCCCGCGACGCCGAGACCTGCGGCCCCGTGATCCACGACCGCGACAACTCCGTGTTCGTCAACGTCCAGCACCCGGGCGAGGACGGCACCTGGGGCGCGCACACCTCCTCCTTCCCGGACTTCCTGAGCCCGACCGGCCCGGTCCAGGTGGGCGACAAGGTCGCGGCCCCGCGTCCGAGCGTCGTCCAGGTGTTCAACGCCACCGGGAACAACGGCATCGGCAAGGGCGCCGGCAAGGAGAAGGGCAACAAGGGCAAGGGCAACAACGGCAAGGGCAACGGCAAGGGCCCGAAGGGCTGACCCCCGCCTCCGCGAGGACCCTCGACGAGGCCGTCACGGCCGGCGCCACCGCGTCACCGTGGCGGCCTCGCCGCGTCCGGGGCCCGTCCGCGCCCGGGCCTAGA